>JBJMGZ010000090.1:0-2572 GCA_045807605.1 Thermoanaerobaculia bacterium
GAAGCACCGCACGACCAAGGATCTCGATCTCTTCTTTCGCAAGGTTGGTCAACTCGGCGCTCTCCCGGACGAGGTGCGGAGCCGATTGACTGAAGAGGGTCTGGAAGTCTCGACTCTTCAGAGCGGATCCACTTTTACTCAGCTCCGGGTGGACGATGGGATTTCCATCTGCATCGTGGATCTGGTCGCGGAGCCGGTGCCTTCGTTGGAACCGCCTCTTCAGGTACCCATCGGGGAGGCGGTGATCGCGGTTGATACTCCTCATGAGATCCTGGTCAACAAGCTTTGCGCCCTCTTAGGGCGGTCCGAGCTGCGTGACCTCGAAGACGTGCGAGCGCTCCTGGAGCGCGGAGGAGATCTCGAAAGGGCGCTCGCCGACGCGCCACAAAAGGATGGCGGTTTTTCGCCGCTCACGCTGGCCTGGGTTCTCAGAGGGTTTCATCCCCGCGCGCTGGCCCCGGCAATCGGATTGAATGAGGAGGCCGCCGAGAGGCTGGAACACTTCAAGCAGAGCCTCATCCAACGCCTGTTGGACAGCTCTTCTCCCGAGAAGATTCAGTCCTGAGGCTTGTTTCGGCGCCCTCCAGGAGCCGAAGAACCTCAGGTAGCGGAGGAAACTGCCTTCAGTCCTCCCAGGAGAACTCTTCGTCTCCATCCTCGCCCGGCGGCAGCGCCTTCCAGACCGCGCGGTAGAGAGGAGAGGCGGGCTTGAGCCTCTCCTCGACCGCCCGCTGCACTTCGAGGCTGTTCGGCAGGGGCTGGGTGTAGCGGCGCGGCGTCTCCACGAGCTCGTCGAGGTCGAGCTCCCCCTCTCCCCGGTGGGCGACGTAGATCATGACCGGATCGGGCGCGATCCAGCGCTCCTCCAGGGAGCGCAGCACCGTCCAGAGCCCGGGAGAGTCGACCGTCCAGACCTTCTCCTCGCCTCCTGACTTTTCGAAGCCCTCCAGCTCGAAGGGCTCGCCGGGAAGCTGGATGCTCAGCGGCGCGGGGAGCGGGTCGTAGACCAGGTGGGACAGCTCGTCGAGCGAGCGGTCCTGTCCCTTGGGGATCAGCAGGACGTCGAAGACCTTCTCCATGGCGTCGCCCACCCGCTGGACCTTCTTCTGCTCCTCGGCGGAGAGCTCCTCTTCGATCGCCTCGGCCTCCTCGACCACCGTCAGCTCCTTGAAAAGCTCGCGGAAGCAGGGGCGGACACGGCTTGGGTTGTCCTCCAGCCAGGCATAGAGGTCGCCCGTGGCGGCCAGGTACTCGGCCACGTGGCCGGACCATTCCTCGACCGCGCGCTCCATGTCCTTGCGCTGCCGCCGGGTCGCCTGCGCGGGCACGCCCGGCACCAGGGTCAGCTCGGCCGTGCCATCCTCGGCGATCGAGTAGGAGACAGCGACCGAGGTGTCGCCGAACAGGCCGCGCAGGGTTTCGGGCTCGGCGATCAGGACCGAGCGCCGGGCGCTCGCCAGCGTGTTGAACCGCTTCTCCCAGGAGAGGCGCTCGGCCACCGGCTCGAGCGCGGCGAACCGCCGCGCCCACGGGTCCAGCCCGTCGAGCAGGTCGCGCCGCAGGTCCGACATCCGCCGCTCCAGCGCCGGGTTGTTCTCGCCGTCCTTGAGCAGGTCGAGCTCGACCGTGTCGGTCACGGCCACGGCGCCGTTGGGGAAAAAACGCAGCCGCACGCTCTCCTTGACAGGAGGATCGAAGCAGCCGGCGAGGAGGAGCAGGGAAAGGGCGGGAGCGAGCCGCCGTCTACGCAGAGGCATGGCGGCAATTATCCTCCACCGGAGCCACTACCGCCGCCAGTCGTTGAGCTTCCAACTGTAGTCGTCGAACTCCAGCTCGACCTTGTTCCCGATCTTCTTGGCCTTGTCTGGAGGCAGGTGCTTCCTGAGGAACGGGACCGCGCCGCCGCCCCACTGCTCGAAGTCGTCCTTGAACCAGTCCATGATCTTCGTCACGTGCAGGACGTCCCCCTCCAGGCGAACGCTGCCGTTGAGGAACTTCCGCGCCTGGTCGTCGAGCTGCCGGTCGATCGCGCCGCCCGTGAAGGGCTCGGGGCGGATCGGCGGGCAGCTCTCGGCCGCGCAGTTGATGGCGAAGTGGATGCGGGGGTCCTTGAACGGCTCGCGGATCTTCTTGTGCTCGACGTCGTCGAGCGACAGGGTCCCGCCCTTGACCTGCACGTAGGGCTTCTTGAACACGTTGAGCCGGACGATCGGATCGGTCGAGATGTCGCGGATGGACTCGACCGGGTAGTGGTCCACGACCACTCCGACGACGCTGATGTTGTACAGGTTGATCCAGTAGGCGAGCTGCTCGGGCCGGGTGAGGGAGCCGGCGTCGACCGTGGCCATCTGCCGGCGCAGGCGGTCGAGCGCGGCCTTGTCGGCCTTGAGCCCCTTGTAATCCATCCCCCTGGCGGGGTCGTAGTGCTTGGAGAGCAGCTCCTGCCAGAGCCGGTAAGCCGGATCGGCCGCGGAGGCCGGGGCGGAAAGGAGGAGAGCGGTCAGGAGGAGAAGGGCATATCTCATCGGCACGGAGGAATGGTAACATTCCGTCCGGGGACGAAGCAGGTCTC
>JBJMGZ010000091.1:0-11751 GCA_045807605.1 Thermoanaerobaculia bacterium
AGGCATATGCTCGCATCAGGCAGGCCGTCCAGGAAGGTTATCCGCGGGAGGAGCTCCGCAATGAGCCTATCTTCCATGGCTTTCAGGACGACGTACAGTTTCGGGCGATCCTCGCGGCGCATTGAAACGCCGCGCACTCGACTTCATTGCCGCTGCTGAGCACACCGGGTAACCTTCCCGAGCGGCAGGGTAAGGTTGTGCGATGGCAACGCAACCTTCTCCACGGCGAGGTGGCTTGACCGCACGGCAGGGAAGGTTGCCCGATGACGGGGTAACCTTCCCGCCGGCGAGGTAACCTTACCAGGCGGCAGGTTATTGAAGGGATCTCCAGACTAAACTAAACGCTGCACCCCTACCGGCGCCCACGAGGGCATGGACGGCGACCGAGTGACCGAGTGCTCCCAGGTTTCGGGGAGCGGAGGCGACTCGCGCGGGCACGGCGGCTCGGCCTCGCCCTGAAGCTGTTGGCTAGGGACGACCGGCTTCGACCGCAGGACTTCGATGACCTGCGGGCTCTCTTGCGAGAGGCAAGCCCCGAGGAGGTCGGCCAGGCGAGAGAAGCCCTGCAGCTCATCATCGAGCACGGGTACAACCGCGGCAGGAGCGACCTCCTCGAGCAGTTCGAGCAACTCGTCGCGGATCGTTCCGAATCAGCCTGATTGGTAGCCCCAATGTCCGCCGTTCAGAGCGCGAGTCCGGGATCGCCTTCGAGGATGCGCCGCTCGAGGCGTGGCCGCTCGCCTGGACGCCAGAGCGGCGCGCGGTGGACGACGCGATAGCGCAGCGGTCCTCCGTCCGCCTCCGGGCTGCGTTCGAGCGGACGCGGGATGCACACGAACTCGCATTCGACCGCATCCGCGGTCAGGTGCACCGTGGCGTAGCCGTGGCCGGCCATGTCGAGGAAAGACAGGTGCGGCGCCAGGTCCGGGTTCGACGCGCGGCGCGCGCTCTCGGCATCCCCGCTGCGCTGATACTCCAGGCAGGTCCGCACGCCGTGGTGCATCAGCAGGTTCACCATGGGCTGCTTCTTCCCGCCGACCTCTGTCATGTAGAGGGCGCGCAGCGGGTGATCCTTGGGGAAGCGATGCTCGAAGGCCTCCACGAGACCGGCCGCGGAGAGGGAGCCGGTGACGAACGCGACGCCGACCGGGTCGAAGGCGGCGGGCGGCAACGACTTCGCCGCCAGACCCGCCCAGAAGCTGTGCCGGTCGCCCGAGACGGTCACGAATCCGGTGATGCCCGCGTCGCGCACCGTGTCATAGATCTGGCCGCGTTCGGTGTAAGCGGTGCCCCAGTCGCCGCCGCCGCCGAAGCAGGCGTAGCCGGCTCCCGGCCAGGGCTTGCCCAGCCCCGGGGGCAGGTTCTGCGGATCCACGCGCCAGTCCAGGCTGCCCAGGGAGTTGCCCCACACCTTCCAGGTGGCGCGCGACGCGCGCAGCCGGTCGAGGAACCATGCCTTCTGCTCGGCGCCGAGCACGGTCTGAGGCGCCTCGTCCTTGCGGAAGTTCGGCACCTGCGCGCCGCCGTACCGGATCGTCTCCGGCGGCTTTCCCTCCGCGTAGGCCCGCCCGGCGTCGAGGATCTCCAGGACCTCCTGCGGGATGAGCTGCGGGAAGGCGTCGCTCTGGAGCGACTGCGCCTCGGGCCGGCCGTCGGGCACCTCGGTGCGGTAGCTGTGCTGATCCGTGATGAGGAGCTCCAGGTACCGGCCCCAGCGCAGGGTGCGATAGCCCGTGAGGCTGTTGATCGCGGCGAGGTTGTTCGGCTCCTGGCCGAGGCCCTGCTCGTCGAAGCGCTCGACGGGCGCGTTGCGCACCGGCGGCGGATCGAAGCGCTCGAGCGACGTCCCGCCCGCGTGGCGCACGCGCGCCGGCTGGAATTCGAACCATGCCTGATTGGCCGCCACCTTGATCGTCTGGGCCGGGCGCGACTTGCCCTCGAAGAGCTGGAACGACTGCCAGCCCATCCACGAGAACTCGTGGTTGTCCCACATCGGCACGAAGGGCAGCCGCGCCCGCGCATCCTGCAGGTCCGGATCGTGGAGATAGGTGCGATAGAGCGCGCGATAGTCGGCGAGGCTCGCCGGCACCCGGAACCCGGCGATCTTCTCGCCGCCGGGATAGCGGACGGCGTCGCGCAGCCGGCGATCGTAGCGGTGTCCGCCGGGGACGTCCTCCGGGTATTGCACGACCTCGTAGACGAAGTCGCCGAGGTGCAGCACGAACGCGAGCTGGTCCTCGGGCGCGGCCCGTTCATCCTCGAAGATCATGCGCCGGTAGGCGTTCTGCGCCCCCTCGCAGACGTTCTGGCAGCTGACGAAGGCGAAGCGCATGGGCCGCGGATCGTCGTCGGCCGGCGCGGTCCGGGTGCGCCCGATCCGGCTGCCCTCCCCGCGCTCGTCCAGGAACCGATACCAGTACGTGCGGGCCGGCTTCAGCCCGCCCACCAGGACGCGGCAGGTATGGTCCGCGGCCAGGAGGGCGACCGTGGGCGCCGCGACGACCACGTGCTCGAAAGCCGGGTCCTCGGCCACTTCCACGGTCAGCGGGACGGCCGGCTCGGAGCCCCTCGCGGAGGCGCGCGTCCAGAGCAGGACGCTGTCCGGACCGGGATCGCCCGAGGCGACGCCCTCGGCGAAGAGGTCCCTGCGCTCGGCCCAGCGCGAGCGCGAGCGCAGGGCCCGGGGCCCAGCGCAAGCCCACGTCGCCCCCATGGCGGCCGCGCCGGCGATGAGCTCCCTGCGGGTCAGACGAGCCATACGGCTGTTCAGTGTAGCGCAGCTCGCGGAAGACAAGGGTGTGATTTTTGCAGAAACGAAAGCACGGACCAGCACGACCGCGGCATGCCCGCGGTAGAGGAAGGAGGTTCGTGATGCGATCGAGAACGCTGCCATTCCTGTTCCTGGGGTTCGCCCTGGTTCTCGCCGCCGGAGCGGCCACGGCCCAGACCGGCCAGACCTGCGGGGGGATCGGGAATCTCCAGTGTCCGGCGGGCCAGGCCTGCCAGTTTCCGCTCGGGCAGTGCAACGCGCCCGACCTGGCCGGCACCTGTGTCGCCGTGCCCGAGACCTGCCCGAAGCAGGGGCCTCCCATCTGCGGCTGCAACGGGACGACCTATGCCAACGAGTGCGAGCTCCTGAAAGCGGGGGTGAAGCCGGACCGCAAGGGGAACTGCGGCCAGAAGGGCGAGGTCCAGGTCTGCAAGACCGACAAGGACTGCGGGGACCTCCAGTTCTGCGAATTCAAGGCCGGAACCTGCGGCGACCAGGGGTCGGGCCGCTGCACCGAGAAGCCGGAGATCTGCACCCAGGAGCTCAAGCCGGTTTGCGGCTGCGACAACAAGACCTACAGCAATGACTGTCAGCGCCGCACCGCCGGGGTCTCCCTGAAGTCCGAAGGCGAGTGCCCCGCGGCCCAGTGATTGGCTAGCCGCCCGCCAGCCCCCGCGCCGCCCGCGCCCATGCCTCCCTTCCCGCGGCCTCGGCCAGCTTCGCAGACAGCTCGGTGCACCAGGTGATGTCGGGGTCCTGAAGGCCGCTCGTCGCGAGCAGCTCGGAGAGGCGGCCGAAGGAGGTCTCCCAGGCTCCCCAGGCACGGGACTGGGCGGCGCAGGCGAGCAGTCCCGCGTGGACGCAGGCGAGGAGCCCTCCCCAGCCCAGCTTGTCGAGCTGGTGGCGGATCTCCTCCAGCCCCTCCCGCGCCTCTCCGAACCGGCCTCCCCCCAGGTCCACCAAGGCCAGGTTGACGCGCGGGAAGAGCCCGTCCGCGGAGCTCAGCCGCTCCAGGATGCCGAGCGACTGGAGATAGAGGCCGCCGGCCCGCGCCAGGTCGCCCCGCAGACGCGCGGCCTCGCCGAGGCCGTTCAGGCAGCGGGCCACGCCGTACTGGTTCCCAAGGGCCTCGAAACGGTCGCGGGCCTCGCGGTACCAGCTCTCGGCGCCGGCGGCGTCCCGGCGCTGGCGGGCCAGGTCGGCCAGCCCGATCAGGTGGTCGGCCACGCCGTGATCGTCCCCGATCTGCTCGTAGAGCCGCTCGGAGCGCTCGAAGAGCTCGCGCGCGCGCTCCAGGTCGCCGCGCTGGCGCAGCACGTCGGCAAGGCCCCAGAGGCTCGCGGCCACGCCGTGGGGGGCCTCGGTCGAGAGGCAGCGCTCGTAGAGCTCCACCGCCTGCTTGAGGTTGCCGCGCCGCCGCGCCGCGTCCCCCAGGAGGCGCAGGGCCTCGGAGCGGATGTGGATCCACTCGGCCTCCGTGCCGCCGGTGACGGCGCGGCCCGCCCAGCGGAAGACCTCGTCGAGCTGGCCCTGATGCAGGTGGATGCGGGCGCGCAGCACCCAGCCGTCCCCCCAGCGCGGATCGCGCCGGCTCGCGCTCAACGATTGCAGGACGTCGTCGCGCTGCGCGAGGAGCGACTGCGCCGCAGCGTAGTCGCTGGTCTGCCGGCGCTCGCCCGCGCCGCGCAGCAGGAAGTCGACCGCGGGGGCGGGCTGGCCGGCGAGGAGGAGATGGCGGCCGAGGCGCTCCGCGACCCCCCGCTCGCCCGCCGCGGCGCGGCCCAGGAGCATGGCGGCGCAGCCCCGGTTGTGCCGCGGCCAGCGGCCGGCCTCGCGCGCCATGCGCTCCAGGCTCTCGCGCAGCATGGGATGGACGAAGCGCCAGCCCTCCTCGGCGCGCACCGCGAGGTGGCTCGTCAGGAGCCTCTCCAGGAGCGGCGGCGGCGCCGGGGCGCCCCCGGCGCGGCAGGCCGTCTCCCACTCCTCCCGGTCGACGTCGGGGCCGAGCGCGGCGGCCACTTCCAGGGCCTCGCGGCTGCCGGCGGGAAGGCCGTCGAGCAGCCGGTCGACGCGCGCGGACCAGACCTGGTGGAGGTCGTCCGGGAAGCGGGCTTCCTCTCCGGCGCGCAGCACGAAGCCGGTCTCGCCGACCTCCAGCACGCCGCGTTGGACCCAATCGCCCACGAGCTGCACGGCGAAGAGCGGATTGCCGCGGGTGCGCTCCTCGACCTGGGCGGCGAGCTCGCCCGACAGGCCGAGGAGCTGCTGCACCAGGGCGGCGCGATCGCCCGGGGAGAGCGGCGGCACCTCCAGCGCGCTCGCGCCGGGCAGGGCGAGCAGCTCGTCGATGGCCGCGGACTCCAGGCGGCGCTCCGCCAGCGCCTCGTCGCGGACCGTGGCCAGGATCAGCACGGGGAGGTCGGCGGCCCGCAGCAGGTGGTCGGCGAAGGCGATCGACTCGGCGCTCCAGTGCAGGTCGTCGAGGAGGATCAGGACCGGCCGCTGGCGGGCCAGGCGCCGGCAGCGGCGCTCCACGAGGTCGAAGCGCTCGGCCGCGGTCTGCGGCCGCGAGGGCCGCGAGCCAGTCGAGGTGGTATAGCCGGAATCCTCGCCGGTGCCGGGCACCATGAGCTCGGCCAGCCCCGCGGCCTCGGCCTCGTCGTCCAGCTTCCAGATCGACAGCAGGCGCCGGGTGCGGTCGAGGATCTCTCCCCGGGTGAGGCCGACGCAGCGCAGATGGCGCGCCATCATCCGCGGCAGGCCCTCGGCGGCTCCGGGGCTCGGGCCGTGCGAGGCGCGCAGGATGGTGGCCCCTCCCACCTCGTGCGCGCGCTCCGCGATCCACTCCGCCAGCCGGGTCTTGCCGTTGCCGGCCGCGCCGCGCAGCAGGACGAGCTTCACCCGCTGCTCGGCGTGGACCCGGGCGAGCGCCTGCCAGAGCGCATCCCGCTCGGCCCGGCGGCCGACCAGGGGGATCGAGCGCAGGCCGTAGAGGCCGAGCCCCGCGCCCACGAGCTGCATGGACGGCGGCCGGGTGACCGGGTGCTCCCAGGTCTCGGGCAGCGGAGGCGACTCGCGCGCGCATGGCGGCTCGGCTTCGGGACCCGGCGGGGGAAGGGGCGCCGCGGGGTGCTCCCGGGCCGCGGGGAGGAGCCCGGTGAGCGTCAGGACTTCGGTAAGCGGTTCCTCGGAGGGCCGGTCGGGAATCGACATCTCGCGCCGCGCCGGCTCGCTCAGCCGCAGCAGGGTCCAGGTGGCGTCCGCGGCGCGCACGAAGCGGTGGCCGCCCTCCTTCTGCAGGAGCCGGCGGAGGAACCCTTCGAACCCGCGGGGCACGGAGAACAGCGGCTCGAACGCGGGCGGGTCCTCCTCCAGCTGCAGGCGGACGAGCTGGAGCAGGCCGGGATCGGTGAACGGCGGCTCGCCGGTGGCGAGCGCCCAGGCCAGGCAGCCGAGGCCGTAGAGGTCGGTCCACGGGCCGTAGTCGCGCCACTCGCCCCGGAGCTGCTCGGGCGCCATGTAGGTCGGCGTGCCGCAGACGAAGTCGGCGGATTCGGGGCCGACCTGCAGCTCGAACGCCTGGGCTAGCCCGAAGTCCGCGAGCTTGAGCCGCGGCGCCACGGCATCGCCGAGCGGGGCGAACAGCAGGACGTTGGAGGGCTTGAGGTCGCGATGGACCACGCCGCGGGCATGGGCGTGGGCGAGCGCGTCGAGCAGGGCGAGGAGGATGCGCCGCAGTCCGGGCCAGTCCCGGATCCTGGGCGCGTGCGAGGCCAGCGTGCCGAGCTCCGACAGCTCCATGGCCAGGCACGGGCTGCCGGCCGGCAGCAGCCCGCGCGATGCCTCCTCGGCCTCCAGGCCCACCTCGCCATGGTCGAAGACCAGGACGATGCCGGGGTGGTCGAGGCTGGCCACGGACTGCACCTCGTTGCGGAACGAGGCGCGGTACTGCGGGTCGCGCGCCCGCTCGCCGGTCATCACTTTGACGGCGACCGGCACCTGCTGGACGGCATGACAGCCGGTCCAGACCTCGGCCATGCCGCCCCGGCCGATGCGGCGATCCAGGCGGAAAGGGCCCAGGGGGATGGGCGGGCTGAGGCTGTCGGGCATCGGGCGGCATTCTACGCGGGCGGGGGAGGAAAGGACGAAAAGGACATCAAGGACCAAAAGGACGTAAAGGACTTAAAGGACGGCCGGAGGGAAGGTCCCCCTCCCCCGGGACCGGGAGAGGGGGGCAGGGGGAGCCTACTTGCAGGTCTTGGCGCCGGGCTGGCCCTTGCAGCTTCCGGAGCAGCACTGGCCGTTGCTGGTGCAGACCGCTCCCGCGGGATTGCAGACCAAGCAGCCCGAGGTGTTGAGCGAGCAATCGCCGTTGCAGGCGAGGGTGCCGCCGCCGAAGCCCTGGCCCTGGCAGGTCTGGCCGCCGAGGTCGTTGCCGTCGCAGGCCTCGCCCGACTCCTTGATGTTGTTGCCGCAGACCGGCGGCTGGGTCACGCCGCCGCCGCCGGTCACCACCAGGCTGAAGACCGCGTCGGCCTCCGGCGTGGCGAGATGGGCGTCCTGGTTGATCTCGGCCGCGTTGACCTGGACCGTCCAGCTTCCCGCCTCGGGGTTGCTGATGAACACGTTCTCCACCGTGTCCTTGGTGTTCGGGCTGCCGCCCGCGGTGGAGTAGTTGCCGGCCAGCAGGCCGTTGTTGCCGTGGTAGATCGCGCCCGAAGGCGAGGTCACCTTGAGGCTCAGGTCGTTGATGCGGTGGAGCGTCGAGGAGGTCGTGCCCGGCGGGTCGGGGTAGACCATGGTGACCTTGAGCTCGCCCACCCCCGTGCCCACGTTGACGTTGTAGGTGGCGGTGCCGCCGAGCTGGAGCGGGGTGGTCGCATCCACGACGAGACTGTTGGCGGCGCGCTCGCGGGCGATCTGGGCGCTCGGCCGGCCCCAGCCCTGGTGGGTGCGGGTGAGGTCCGAGGTCGTGCCGCTGAAGGGGTACTGCTGGGCGTTGTTGACGAGGAGCGCCTTGATCGTCGAGGCGTGGGGCTGGCGCTCGAAGACCGTGCTGCCCACCGGATTGGTGCCCCAGACGTTCTCCGACCACATCTGCACCATAAGGCCGAGCACGCCCGCCACCTCCGGCGTCGCGGCCGAGGTGCCGCCGAAGCCGGTGGTGTAGGTGTTGCCGGTCGTGGTGGTGAAGATGCTGTCGTACCAGTAGTTCACGTCCGGCTTGATGCGGCCGTCCGCGGCGGGTCCGATCGAGGCGCCGGAGCTCCAGGCGTCGTCGGTCGTGGAGAGCGTGTTGAAGTGGCGGATGCCGCCGACGCTGATGATGTTCTTGGCCCAGGCCTGCGGCCGGCTGCTCTGGGTGCCGGCGTTCGATTGCGACTGGGCGATGGCGATGTCCAGCCGCCAGATGATGTCGTCCATCTCGCTGGAGATGCTGGTGTAGGCCGTGGTCAGCGCGTCGCCCCAGGAGTTGCTCTGGAACGAGGCGAAATAAGGCGAGCCCTTGAGCGCCTGGGTGTGCGCGAAGCGGTCGGTGAGGAAGTCGTAGTCGGCGGCGATGCCCTGGGAGCTGCACACGAGCTGGCCCGTGCCCTGGGCGTTGCCGTCGCCGTCCCGGTTGCCGTTGCCGAACACGATGCCGTAGGTGCTGGTGCCGTGGCTGTCGACCGTGTTCGAGCCGTGCAGCAGGATGCCGTCGAAGTCCATGTGGGTGGCCTCGAAGCCGGCGTCGAGCACTTCGCCGCGCACGCCCTGGCCGCAGGTGCCGTAGTTGGTCTCGACGAAGTTGGCGCCCGAGTCCTGGCGCACCAGGTCCATGTCGTTCTCGCGGGGAGTCCAGCGGTCGATCCACATCACGTCGTCATGGGCGGCGAGGGCGCGGAGCTGGTCGCGGCCGACCCAGAGCTCGAGGATGTGGCCGCTGGGCCAGAATCCGGCCACGCGGGCGCCCTCGGCCTCGGCGGCCTGGCGGATGCGCTCCTTGCCCTCGGGACCCCACTCGAACGCCATGACGCGGACGCGCATCTCGGCCGGCCCCTGGGGAGAGGCGAGCCAGGAGCGCAGCTCGGGCTCCAGCCGGTACGCCGGGTGGTAGGGCTCGACGCGCTCGACGATGTCCAGGGAGGAGAGACTGCCGGCGAGGGCCGGGCTCATGCGCACGACGTGCGCGTTGAACGGAAAGAAGCTCAGGACCTCGGCGCCGGCGTCGGCAAGCGCGTCGCGCCACTCGGGCAGGCCGATGGTGCGGAACTGGACGAGGAAGAGCCGACCGTCTGCGGGCAGGGCGAGCGCGGCGGGCACGGGCGGCACGGGCCGGCCGGGCTCGACGGCGCCGGCGTGGAGGCGCAGCGCGGTCTCGATCGGCCGCGCCTCCAGCCAGGTGGCGCCGCCGTCCCGGGTGGCGGAGAACCAGCGGCCGCCGGTTTCCTCCCAGGTGACGAAGGCGGCGCGGCCCGCGGGATCCCAGCCGGTGGGGCCGGGCAGGGCGAGGCCGGGGGCGACGCGCAGCAGGGTCAGGCCGCCGCCGGCGAGCTCGACGGAGATCTGATGACCCCCCGCGACCGGCTCGATGCGAAGTGTCGGCCGGGGCGGCGGGGCCGCGGCGACCGGCACGGCGAGAGCGATGGCGAAGACCAGCAGGACAGCGATGGACCGCATCCTTACCTCCTTTGCAAGGGGAGTGGCAGGACCTGAAGAGAGCGTCCCTACCAATCCAGGTACGCGATGGAGGCTCGGGCGGGACAGGGAGGGGGGTTACCAGCCCTTGGGCTGGTCGAGGAGGACCCACTGCTGGCAGATCTCCTCCAGCCGGTTGGGGTCCTGGGCCGAGAGGGCTTCCTGGCTGAAGCGCTCGATCTCGGCAGGGGGAGTGCCCGCGCGACGCAGGCCGTACCGGATCGCGCTCACGAGCGCAAACCGGTTCCGGCTCCTGACGGAGACGCGGACATCCGGGTAGAACGGCGAGATAGCAGGCATCATCCCCACCAACATAACGATCGGCAAGCCCGATCTGTTTCAACCTCCCCTATTATCCCTCTTCTGGGGACCCGAAACGAACTTCCGCCGGGGAGGAGCGTAGAAACCTCATGATCCGCGTCGACGGTCTGGTCAAGCGGTTCGGAGACATCCACGCGGTCGACGGCGTGTCCTTCGCGTGCAAGGCGGGGGAGATCTACGGCCTGCTCGGGCCGAACGGCGCGGGCAAGACCACCATCTTTTCCATGCTGGCCGGCCTCCTCGCCCCGGATTCGGGGCGCGTCGCCGTGGATGGCGTGGACCTCGCCTCCGATCCCCTGGGGGTCAAGCGCGGGCTCGGCGTCGTCCCGCAAGAGGTAGCCGTCTACGAAGAGCTGACCGCGCGCGAGAACCTCGGCCTCTGGGGCGGCCTCTACGGCCTCTCCGGCGCGGAGCTCGCCGCCGCCGTGGACCGCGCCCTGGACGAGGTGGGGCTCGCCGGCCGCTCGCGGGAGCCGGTGCAGCGCTTCTCGGGCGGCATGAAGCGCCGGCTCAACCTGAGCCTCGGCCTCATCCACCGCCCCAAGGCCGTCCTCCTCGACGAGCCCACCGTGGGCATCGATCCCCAGGCGCGGGCCAACATCCTGGAGGTCGTGCGCAAGACCGCGGCCGCCGGCGCCGCCATCGTCTATACGACCCACTACCTGGAGGAGGCCGAGCGGCTCTGCGACCGCATCGGCATCCTCGACCACGGCAAGCTCCTGGCCGAGGGGACGCTCGCCGAGCTGAAGGCCCTGGTGGCCGAGGAGGAGGTCGTCACTCTCTTCGGCGGCTTCGATCCGATCGCGGCCCGCGCCGAGGTGGAGCGCCTGCCCGGCGTGAAGGTGCTCGTGGCGGAGGACGGGAAGCTGGCTTTCTCTTCAGGAGGAAAGGGGGCCGCGGGACTCCTGGGCGAGATCTTCAGCCGGGGGCTGGCCGTGGACCGGGTCTCGATCGAGCCGCCGAGCCTGAACGGCCTGTTCCTCAAGCTGACCGGACGGGAGCTGCGGGATTGAGCGCCCGGCAGGTCCTCCTGCTGGTCCGTAAGGACCTGCGGCGGCGGCTGCGCTCCCCCCTGTCCACGATCCTCGTGCTCGTCTTCCCCCTGGTTCTGGCCGGCATCCTCGCCATGGCCTTCGGCGCCGGGGAGACCAAGGCGCCCAAGGTCCGCCTCCTGATCGACGACCGGGACGGCGGCCTCGTCGGCTCGCTCGTGGCCCAGGCGTTCGCCCGTCCCGAGGCCGCGCAGTACTTCGAGGTGGAGAAGGCCGGTTCCGACGCTTTGGAAAGGCTGGAGAAGGGCGAATTCTCCGCCCTGCTGCGCCTGCCCCCGGGCCTCACCGACGGCGTCCTCGAAGGCCGCGCCGTGGAGCTGGAGCTGGTGAGGAACCCGGCGCAGTCGATCCTCCCCGAGGTGGCCGAGCAGATCACCCAGGTGCTGGCCGACGGCCTGTCCGCGGCCTCGTACTCGCTCCGCGGACCGCTGGACGAGCTGCGGCCTCTCCTGAACGCCGGCAAGGGTCCCTCCGATCCGTCCGTGGCCGCGGCCGCCGTGACGGTCAACCGGTGGGTCGCCCGGTCCGGCAGGTACGTCTTTCCGCCGGCGATCACGCTCAAGGCCGTCCAGTTGGAGAAGCCCGGCACCAAGCCGTCCTCGTCAGGAGGGACTGTCTCGGTCTTCCTCCTGGTCCTCCCGGGCCTGGCCGTGTTCTCCCTCTTCACCCTGGGCGACATGGTCATGCGGGACCTGCTCGGCGAGGGCACGCGCGGCACACTGCGGCGCGTGCTGGCCGGGCCGGTGACGCCCGGCACCGTGGTGGCGGCCAAGGCGGTCACGGCCGCGGCCGTGGCGGTCGTCGGGCTGCTCGTCCTGGCGGCGATCGCCGGCCTCGTGGCCCGGCACGGCGTGGACCTCGCCGGCTTCGCCCTTCTCTCCCTGGCACTGGTCGCGGCCGTGACCGGCCTCGCCTCCACGGTCTACGGGC
>JBJMGZ010000092.1:0-4854 GCA_045807605.1 Thermoanaerobaculia bacterium
CTCCCGGGGGGAGAGGGAGGGCCCTTCGGCAACAGGATTGTGGAGGCGGGCAAGCCCCCGATTCGGAAACATTCCGCGGATCGCCCTCCCTCTCCCTCCGGGAGAGGGACCGAGGGTGAGGCCTCGAAGGGCAGGACGCCCCAGAACGGTACAGACGCCTGGATTCTCTACAACGCCTCCCGCCGCAACGAAGCCACCGCTCCGAACAATCCGGCGGCGCCGCCGAGGAGGATCAGGAAGGCCACCTGTCGCGGGTTCAGGAAATCGAGGGCCAGGATGGTGGCGAAGAGCGACGATCCCCGCCCTCGCGCGTGGAGGAACTGGAAGGCCCCGAAGAGAGCGCCGCTCGCGAGCAGCCCGCCGAGCAGCCCCTGCAGCAGGCCCTCGACATAGAAGGGACCGCGGATGAAGAACTCCGTCGCTCCCACCAGGCGCATGATCCCGGTCTCCTCGCTGTGCAGATAGGCGGTCAGCCGGATGACGCTGGCGATCGTGAAGATGGCCGCTCCCAGCAGGCCGGCGACCAGCGCGATTCCCACCGCCCGCACCACCGCCACCGCCGTCTCGAGCTGGCCCAGCCACTCCCGGTCGTCGTCGATCAGCGTCACCTCGGGGCGGTGGCGCCAGCCCGCGAGCCACGCCTCGCGCCCCGGCGCGGCCGCCGCCGTCCGCGAGTCGAGCCCGATCTCGAGCGAGGCCGGCAGCGGCTCCTCCTGCCAGCCGGCCACCAGGTCCGAGAGGCTGGGGAAGACCTCCTGGAAGCGCTTCCGGGCCGCCGCCGCGCCGACCGGCTCGACCGAGTGGACCCCGGGCGCGCGCGCCGCCTCGGCGGCCAGCCGCCGCAGGTCCGCCTCCGAGGTCTCCGGCTTCAGATAGATCACCACCCGCATCTCCCCCCGCCAGCGCTCGACCGAGGCCGAGAGGTTGCCGCTCACCAGCAGGAACGCGCCGCCGATGAACAGGCTCACCGCGATCGTGAGCACCGCGAGCAGGCTCACCTTCCAACCCCGCAGCAGGTTGACCGCGGCCTCGCGAAAGAAATAGCGGAGCGCCTGGAGGATGCTCACTCGGAGCGCTCCTCGGGAGGCGCTGCGGAGGCCGGCGATTCAGGGATGTCCGAGGGCTCGAAATCCGGAATCGAGGCCTCGGCGGTCCCCGCCAGGGGGTCGAGGGCGGGGGGATCGGTGCCGATCAGCTCCTGGTCCTGGATCAGGCGGCCGCGATCCAGCGTCAGCACCCGGCGCCCCACCCGCTGGATGGTGTCGCGGTCGTGGGTGGCCAGAATCACCGTCGTCCCCCGCAGATTGACCTCCAGGAACAGCCGCAGGATCTCCCACGAGAGGTCGGGGTCGAGGTTGCCGGTGGGCTCGTCCGCGATCAGGATGTCCGGATCGTTGATCAGCGCCCGGGCGATGGCGACCCGCTGCTGCTCGCCGCCGGAGAGCTCGGGCGGAAAGGCGTTCAGGCGATGGGCGAGCCCCACCCGGCGCAGCGCCTGGTAGGCCATCTTCTTCTGGTCCTGGGTGTCGGCCCCGAGGACCCGCGGCAGGTAGGTGACGTTCTCGAAGATCGTCTTGCGGGGGATCAGGCGGAAGTCCTGGAAGACGACGCCGATCGTCCGCCGCAGGTAGGGGATCTTGCTGCGGGGGATCGAGGAGACGTTGCGGCCGTTGACCACGATCTGCCCGGAGGAGGGGGTCTCCTCGCGGAAGATCATCCGCAGCAGCGTCGTCTTGCCGGCGCCGCTCGCGCCGGTCATGAAGACGAACTGGCCGCGCGGGATCTCGAACGTGACATCGTCGAGGGCGGACTGCCCCCCGGGATACTGCTTGCTGACGTGGAAGAACTGGATCAAGGGGAAAGCCGGAAGCCTATTCCGCCGGACCCGCGACCGGCTCCCGCTCCAGCGGTATCTGATCGAGCGCCTGGCGCATGAGCTGCTGCACGATCTTCGGCTCGGCGCGGCCGCCCGACCGCTTCATGACCTGGCCCACCAGGAAGCCCACGATCTGGACCTTGCCGGCCCGGTACTGCGCCACCTGGGCGGGGTTCTGCTCGATCACCTCGTCGATCCAGCGCTCGATCTCCGAGCTCTCGGAGACCTGCGCCAGCCCGAGCCGATCGACGGCCGCCACCGGATCGCCCCCGGTCGGCGCCACCGCCGCGAAGACCTCCTTGGCGGCGCTGTTCGAGATCTTCCCGGCGTCCACCATCGCGACCAGGGCGGCGAGGCGCTCGGGGGCGATCGTCCCGCCGAGCTCCACCTTGCGCTCCTTGACGTCGCGCAGCACCTCGCCCTGCACCCAGTTGGCGATCCCCTTGGGATTTCCCGGCAGCGCGGCAACCGCGCCCTCGTAATAGTCGGCCAGCTCGCGCGAGGCGGTGAGCACCTGGGCGTCGGCGGCCGGCAGGCCGTACTGCGCCGCGAGCCGCGCCCGCCGCTGCCAGGGGAGCTCGGGAAGAGCGGCGCGAATCGTCTCCATCCGTTCCGCCGTCACCACCAGCGGCGGCAGGTCCGGATCCGGGAAATAGCGGTAGTCGTGCGCCTCCTCCTTGGACCGCATCAGCCGCGTCGCGCCGGTGGCCGCGTCGAAGCTCCGGGTCTCCTGCGCCACCCGGCCGCCGGACTCGATCAGCGCGGTCTGGCGCTCGATCTCGTGCTCGATCGCCCGCGCGACGTTGCGGAAGGAGTTGAGGTTCTTGACCTCGGCCTTGGTGCCGAGCGCGGTCTCGCCGCGGCGGCGCACCGAGACGTTGGCGTCGCAGCGCAGGCTCCCCTCCTCCATGTTGCCGTCGCTGGTCCGCGTATAGAGGAGGAGCTGATGGAGGGTCTGGAGATAGTCCTGTGCCTCCGAGGCGCTCGCCATGTCCGGCCGCGAGACGATCTCGACCAGCGGCACGCCGCAGCGGTTGAAGTCCACCAGGCTCTGGCCCGGCAGCGCGCCGCCGCCCGGCGCCTCGTGCAGGAGCTTGCCGGCGTCCTCCTCGAGATGGAGGCGTTCGACGCGCACCTGCTTGTCGGATTGCGCCAGCGGCACCAGCCCGTTCTCCGCCAGCGGGCGGTCGAACTGGCTGATCTGATAGCCCTTGGGGAGGTCCGGATAGAAGTAGTTCTTGCGGGCGAAGACCGAGGTCTCGCGGACCTCGAACCCCAGCGCCAGCGCCAGCCGCACCGCGAGGTCGACCGCCTGGTGGTTCGGCACCGGCAGCGTGCCCGGATAGCCCAGGCAGACCGGGCAGACGAGCGTATTCGGGGCCGCCCCGAACCGGTTGGGGCAGCGGCAGAACATCTTCGTCGCGGTCAGGAGCTGGACATGGACCTCGAGCCCGATGACCGCTTCATAGTCTTCACGAGCCATGCTGCGCCAAGTCTACCGCAGGCGGGGCTTTGAAGAGTGCGTCCGCGCCGTTGAAGACGGCCTGCTCTCCTCTGCTCGAAGGGCGCAAAGTGTCGCATAGTCCATGCTGATTGCGACGTTCCCTCCGAAAGTTGCGACAATCGGCGGACTTTACGAAGCGTTGCCGGTCCTGGAAGGCAGGCAATGTGCTCAATTTGTCGCAATACGGCGGCCGAATGCGGCGTTTCTGAGGCATGTCGCAGCGGTTTGTCCGCGCGGTGTCGCGATGGCAGAGAGTGATGCGCTGTTTTGGTGCAAGATCGCGGCAATGACTTTCGCCGCGTTGAGGAGATTTACTCTGTTTGTCGCGAAATTGACAGGGAATGTCGCAATGCTTGCAGGGAAGGCGGCTCTTCATGGGCTTCGTAAGGTGGGCGATCCTCAAGATGCGACGTTCGGCGTCAACATTGCGACACTTTGGAGGGGGAACGTCCAGCAAAAAGGGGCGCAGCCGCTGGCGGCTACGCCCCTTGGGATCTTCTGACTTGAAACCCCGGCCTACACCGAGTTGTCGAGGAACGGCTTGAGCTTCGTCGCCCGGCTGGGGTGGCGCAGCTTGCGCAGCGCCGTGGACTCGATCTGGCGGATGCGCTCGCGGGTGACGTTGAACGACCGGCCCACCTCTTCCAGGGTGTGCTCGGAGCCGTCGCCCACGCCGAAGCGCATCTTGAGGACCAGCTCTTCGCGCGGCGTCAGGGTCTTGAGCACCTTGCGGGTCTGGTCCTTGAGGTTCGCAAAGACCACCGCGTCGATGGGCGAGACGGCGTTCTTGTCCTCGATGAAGTCGCCGAGGTGCGAATCCTCCTCTTCGCCGATGGGCGTCTCGAGCGAGATGGGCTCCTGGGCGATCTTCATGATCTTGCGCACCTTGGAGGCCGGCAGGTCCATCCGCTCGCCGATCTCCTCCGCCGTGGGCTCGCGGCCCAGCTCCTGCACCAGCGAGCGGCTGGTGCGGGTCAGCTTGTTGATCGTCTCGATCATGTGGACCGGGATGCGGATCGTCCGCGCCTGGTCCGCGATCGCCCGGGTGATCGCCTGCCGGATCCACCACGTGGCATAGGTCGAGAACTTGTAGCCGCGCCGGTACTCGAACTTCTCCACGGCCTTCATGAGGCCGATGTTGCCCTCCTGGATCAGGTCGAGGAACTGCAGGCCGCGGTTGGTGTACTTCTTGGCGATCGAGACCACCAGCCGGAGGTTGGCGACGATCAGCTCCTCCTTGGCCCGCTCGCAGGTCGCCTCGCCCAGCCGGATCTTGTTGATCGTGGCGGCGATCTCGGCGTGCGTGGTGCCGTAGCGCTCCTCGAGCTCGCGCAGGTTGCCGCGGTACTTCTCGATGCGGCGGCGGTGGAGGGCCTTGAGCTCCTCGTTGGTCTCGCGCTTGAGCGCCGTCTGCGCCCGCTTGATGTCGGCCTCGAAGCGGGAGAACTGCTTGTCGATGTCCTTGAGGAAATCG
>JBJMGZ010000093.1:0-4484 GCA_045807605.1 Thermoanaerobaculia bacterium
CTCCCCTACATCACGGATCTTTCGCGCGGACCTGCGCGGCAACCGGGCAGGCAAGCTCCGCTGGCTGCTCGGCCGCGACGTGGCGTCGACCTCGTGGACCGAGCTGCAACCCCGGGGTCCCGGCTACCTCTTCGTGGAGAGGGATACGCGGCTGGAGGAGCTGTACGTCCGGGGCATCCCTCTGCCGGAGATCTTCCCGGAGCACTCGGTCGGCGTGCTCACGGCCCGGGACGCCTACGTCATGGACTTCGACCTGCCGGAGCTGCGCAAACGCATCATCAAGCTCCGCAAGGGGTTGCTCCCGAGAGAGGTGGTCCCGGACGGCTATCCCAGGGACACCGGCAGCTGGAAGCTGACGGAGGCGGTGCGGCGGGCCGGCGAGGATGCGCAGTGGGAGACGCGGTTCACGGAGATCCTCTTCCGGCCCTTCGACCTGCGGCACGTGTTCTATGCCGACTACCTGGTGGAGCGTCCGCGCGAGCGGGTCATGGGGCATCTGCTCCGCGGCTCGAACCTGGCCCTCGTGGTGCCGCGGCAGAGCAAGGACGGCCCCGGCGCTCTGGTGACCGCGCTGGTAACCGAACACATCGCGGCGCACAAGGCGGTCAGCGCGTACGACATCAACTACGTCTTCCCGCTCTGGCTGCTGCCCGAGGGGATCTTCCCGGCGCGGGTGCCGAACGTCTCGCCGGAGGTCCTCCGGTTCCTGGAGCGCTCCCTGGGGTCCGCGCCGGGACCCGAGGCGATCCTCGGCTACGTCTATGCCGTGCTCTACAGCCACCGGTATCGCGACCGCTATGCCGTGTTTCTGGCGTCGGACTTCCCGCGCATCCTCTTCCCCCGGGACCGGTATCTGTTCGACGCGATGACGGGGCTCGGCGCGGAGCTGATCGATCTCCATCTGCCGGGGCGGCCGCTCCGCGCCGCCACCCGGTTTCTGGGGGAGGGGAGCGGCCGGCTGGGGCGGAGCCGGAAGGTGCTCCGGGACTACCGCGAGGACGAGCGGCGGGTCTATGTGAACGAGCACCGGCAGTGTTTCGACGGCATCCCCCTGCAGGTCTGGGAGTACCGCATCGGCGGCTACCAGGTGCTCGACCGCTGGCTCCAGGACCGGGCGGGGCGGAAGCTCACCGCCGGCGAGATCCAGTCCTTCTGCCGGACGGCCACGGCGCTGAAGAGGACGGTGGCGGTGCAGAGGCGGATCGACGAGCTGTATGCGGCGGTTGAGGAGAGCGCGGTGGTGGTGCCCCCGCCCCCCAGGGCGTGATGAATCACGCCCCTACAAGCGAGATCGTGGGCTTGGTTGTAGGGGCGACATTCATGGCGCCCTTGCCTACCTCCGCCCCGGCCGCCGTTCCGGCCGGGCGTTCCACGGATCCTGGGGCCAGGCATGCTTCGGATACCTGCCCGCCAGCTCCTTGCGGACCTGCGGGTAGGTGTTCTCCCAGAAGCTTTTCAGGTCGTGGGTGACCTGCTGGGGACGCTGGTTGGGAGCGAGGAGATGGAGGAGGACCGGCACCCTCCCCGCGGCCACGCGCGGGGTCTCGGCCAGCCCGAACAGCTCCTGGATGCGGGCGGCGAGCACGGGCGGCTTGCCGGGCTCGTAGACGAGCTTGATCCGGCTGCCGCTCGGCACCTCCAGCCGCTCGGGCGCGTCGCGCTCCACGGCCCGGAGCTGCTCGTGCGAGAGCGATCCCTCCAGCACGGGGAGGAGCGGAGCGCGCCGCAGCTCCGCGAAGGACTTCCGGCCCGCGGTCAGGGCGGGCAGCAGCTCGCGGAGCTGGTCCTCGTCGAAGGCGGGAAGCCCGAGCTCGGGCATCCACTCCCGAAGGCAGCGGACGCGGGCGAGGAAGCCGGCCACCTCGGGATCGTCCAGCGCGAGCGCGCGGTCCAGGCGGGTTGCGGCGGCTTCGGCCAGGAACGTGCCCGCGTCTTCGACCGGAACCTCGGTCTCGTAGAGGACGAGGTCGTCGAAGCGCGTCCGCTTCCAGGCCGCGACCCGCTCGCGCTCCTCGTCGAATTCGAGGTCCACCGAGGTCCGCAGGCGTTCCGGCGGCAGCCACTCCGGCTCCACCTCGGAGGCGAGACGGACGAGCGCCTCGGTCGGCCGCGCGTCCAGGTCGATGCAGAGGAAGAGGAGGGGGTCCAGGACGGTGCTCTCCTCGGCCAGGCGGACGCCGCGGCCTCCCACCATCACGGCGCGGGGGCTCCGCGGCTCCCGGCGGCGGGCCAGGCGGTCGGGATAGGCGGCGAGGAGGGCGCGGAGAAGGGCCTCGTCCCGGGGCTGCCTGGCTTGCGGAGCCGGACCCAGCTCCCTGCGCGCCGCGTCGAAGAGCTGGTCCCGCGCCTTGAGCACGAAACGGGCGGCGCCCGCGTTCAGCCTCTCCTCGTTCCAGTTCCCTTCCAGGGCATCCAGGCGGTCCAGGAGGTCGGAGCGGGAGGAGCGGCGCGGGCCGGCTCCCCGGGGCGTCCGGGGGAAGGGATCGCGCTCGGAGAGAAGCGCGGCGAGCAGGGCCGCCTCCCGCGGATGGCCGAGCCGGTGCCCTTCGATCAGCAGGCGGCCGAGGCGGGGGTGGACCGGCAGGCGGGCCAGCAGACGGCCCGTCCCGGTGACACCCTGATCGTCCGTGGCGTCCAGCCGCCGGAGCAGGAGGAGGGCCGAGGCGAGCGCGGCGGGGTCGGGCGCCTCGAACCACTCGAAGGCGGCGAGGTCGGACTCCCCCCAGGCGAGGAGCTGCAGGGCCGGAGTCGCGAGGTCCACGCGCAGGATCTCGGGCGTCTCCCGCTCCGGCAGCGTCGCGTGCTCCCAGGCCGGCCAGAGCCGCAGGCAGAGGCCGGGTGCCAGGCGTCCCGCCCGCCCCGCCCGCTGGTCCGCGGAGGCGCGGCTGATCTTGCCGAGCTCCAGCCGGTCGAGGCCAGTGGCCGGGTCGTAGCGCAGCCGGCGGACCTGTCCGCCGTCCACCACGGCCGTGACTCCCTCGACCGTGATCGAGGTCTCGGCGACGTTCGTGGCCAGCACGACCTTGCGGCGATCCAGGGGGCGCAGCACTTCATCCTGCTGCTCGGCGGGCAGATCGCCATAAAGGGGAAAGACCGCCAGCTCTGAAAGAGCTTCGGCGGTCCTCTCGATCTCCCCTACCCCGGGGAGGAAGACGAGCACGTCCCCGCTCGTCTCCTTCAAGGCATGCCGGACCGCCGCGGGGACCGGCAGGTCCGAGTGCCGGATCTCCACGGGATGCAGCCGTCCTTCGCTTCGGATCACCGGGCAATCCAGATAGGCGGCGATCGGGCCGGGATCGACCGTGGCGGACATGGCCACGATCCGCAGATCGGACCGGACCTCCCGCTGGACGCGGCGGGTCATGGCCAACGAAAGATCGGTGTGGAGGCTCCGCTCGTGGATCTCGTCGAAGATCACCGTTCCGATCCCCTCCAGGAAGGGATCGCCCTGGAGCATCTGGACCAGGATCCCCTCGGTGACCACCAGGATGCGGGTCGCGGGTCCCGCCCTGCGGTCGAACCGGACCTGGTAGCCCACCTCCTCGCCCAGCCGCCAGCCGCCCTCCTCCGCGATCCGGCGCGCCGCGGCCCGGGCCGCGATCCGCCGCGGCTCGAGCATCACGATCCTGCCGCCGATCCGCAGGAGCGCCGGGGGCACGCGCGTGGTCTTGCCGGCGCCGGTGGGCGCGATCAGGACGGCTGCGTTTCCTTCGCGGAGGGCGGCGAGGAGCTCCGGAAGGGCTTCGTCGACCGGCAGGGAGAGCTTCATCCCAGGGCCGTGACGACGATCAGCGTCAACGAAAGCAGGCTCACGACGATGGCGATGGCCCAGGCCAGGAGGTTGAAGAGGGGGCCGTTGACGTACTCCCCCATGAGGTCCCGCTGGTTGATCAGGCGCAGCATGGCGAACAGCTCGACCGGCAGGAGAAGACCGTTCAGGACGTACACGCCGACCAGCACCCGGATCAGGGGGAGGCCGGGGATCAGCGCCAGGACCGCGCCGAGCAGGATCAGCCCGGTGAACAGGCCCATGAAGATCGGGGCTTCCGACCAGGTCCGCGACACCCCGCGCTCGAACCCCAGGGCCTCGCTCATCATGTAGGTGGTGGCCAGGGGGAGGACCCCGGCGGCGAGCAGCGAGGCCCCGAGCAATCCCAGGCCGAACAGTGCGCCGGCGTATCTTCCGGCGATCGGCTCCAGCGCGAGGGCGGCGTCCTTCGCGGTTTCGATCGAGATCCCCCGGGGGTGGAGCGTCGAGGCCGTGGCGATGATGATGAACATGGCGATCAGGCCGGCGAACAGGGTGCCGGCGATCACGTCGAACCGGGTGTAGGCGTACTCCTCCGGCTTGACCCCCTTCTCCACCACGGACGACTGGACGTAGAGCTGCATGTACGGGGAGATGGTCGTGCCGATGAGCGCGATGAGCAGGTGGAGGTAGCCGAGCTCCAGCTTCGGCATGGGATGGAGGGTCTGGCGCAGGA
>JBJMGZ010000094.1:0-7671 GCA_045807605.1 Thermoanaerobaculia bacterium
GCTGGCGGCGCTCGTGGAGATCGTATGGAGCGTCCAGGCCGTGCCGCCTCCCCCCACGTTCTCGTACCAGGCGATCTTGTCGTCCGCGTAAGACGCCGATAGGGCGTCGAAGTCACCATCGCCGTCCACGTCCGCCGCGTAGACCGACCGGGCGTCATCGGCGCTCGTGGAGATCGTATGGAGCACCCAGGAGGTGCCGTCTCCCACCGCGTTCTCGTACCAGGCGATCTTGTCGTCGAAGCGCGAGGCCGAGAGCGTGTCGACATCCCCGTCGCCGTCCACGTCCGCCGCATACACCGAGACGGCGAAATCGGCGCTGGTCGAGATCGGCGGCGGGATCGCGAACGGCACCGGCCTGGCGTGCGCCACTCCGCGCTCCGCCGCGGTGCCGAAGATGAGCGCGAAGATGATGAGGAGCTCCCGTCGACGGCGGGAGCTCAGTCTACGCCGCTCACCAGGGCGCACACGACGCTTGCGCTTGCGGTGCATCGCTCCCTCCGGAGGATCGGATAATTTGGAATTGGCTCAGAGACGGAAGCTATGCCCATCAAATCGCCATGTCAAGCGCGCGGCCTTGCTGAGCGCCCCACCCGCAACCCCTCCCGCAGACGGCAGGCGTGTGTCCTGCTGGCCGTCGCGCGCAGGTAGCGCGGATTGAACAGTGGTTCAATTGTGGACCCGGCTGGGTCCGAATCAGATCCGCCCAAAGGGTCAATCGTTGATCCAGCTCTATTCTCCGGATATCTTCAACGCGCTCTCCTGATTCGATTTGTAAGGATTTCCTCAAGCTGGCCCGGGACTTGCGATGTCAAGCTCCTCCCGGCCGTCGAATTCCTTCGGCCGGCTTCGAGAGGAGACACTCAGTGATGTGGAATCCCGACTCACCCCGCCTCTTGCGGGGCCTCCCCCTGGTGATGTCCGCCCTGCTGCTGATGCCTCTCGCCGCCTCTGCGGGAGAGAACAAGAAGACGAAGGAACCGACGCCGCAGGAGATCCGGAAGCAGCAAGCGGAGCTCGAGAAGCGCAACGAGCAGCTCGACGTCCAGCAGCGCGAGGTGTACCTGCGCTCTCTGCCCCAGCCGTTCGCGCCCGAGAACAAGGGCGAGAGCGACGTCGTCAAGATGCACTCCGCCCGCGAGTGGTACCTGCTCACCTATCCCACCGGCACCCTGCCGTCCATGCCCTGGGAGAAGGCGAAGAACCACGTCAAGAACAACGTGGGCGACGCCGCGGCGTGGCCCGGCGAGCCGCTCTCCCCGGCAGGCGGTACCGGCGACATCACCGGCATCAGCGCCGAATCCGTGATCGGCCCCGGCACCAACACCTGGGTCGCCTACGGTCCGCAGCCGCTCGACACCGTGGGCACCACGAACAACGCCTACCGCTACGGCATCACCGCGGGCCGCGTGGCCGAGGGCGGCCTGGCGGTCGATCCGAACAACCCGGGCGTGGCCTATGCGGCCTTCGCGGCCGGCGGCCTCTGGAAGACCACCTCCCTGGGCCTGGCCAACGTGACCTGGAGCCCGCTCTGGGACGACAAGGACATCGTGACCCAGGCGGCCAGCGCGATCGAGATCGATCCGACGAACAGCAGCGTCGTCTACGCGGGCACCGGCGACTGGTCGGCGCGCGACCAGTTCGGCGCGGGCGTGATGAAGACGACCGACGGCGGCGCCACCTGGACGCAGCTCGGCGCCACGATCTTCGCGCCTTTCTCGCCGACGCTTCCGGCCGCCGGCAACCGCTGGGACAACCAGAACATCCGGGTCATCAAGGTGGACCCGAACAACCCGAGCACCGTCCTGGTCGGCACCCGCTATGACCTCTACCTGTCGAACGACGCCGGCTCGAGCTGGCAGATCTGCCCGTTCGGCAACGGCTACACCAACCCGGCGGTCAACGGCGGCACCCAGAACGGCATCAACCGGATCAGCAGCATCTACCTCGACGCCCGGGGCACCAGCACCGTGGCCTACGTGGCGGTCGGCTACCAGTTCACGAACGGCAACGCCGACAACGGCGTCTACCGCTTCACCATCCCGGCGAGCGGCTGCCCGTCGTGGCCGTCCGACTTCACGACGCTCTTCGGCGGCTTCCCGGCCGGCACCGGCAACGGCATCAACGGCACCGTGACCGGCGGCAGCGTCACCGGCCGCATCGAGCTCGCCGGCACCATCGCCGCGGACAACCACCTGACCCTCTATGCCCAGGTCTCCGAGGGCGCCAACACCACGGTGGAGGGCACCTACGTCCTGCGTCCGGACGGCGGCGCCACCGCCTGGACCAAGCTGACCGGCAGCACCTCGACCGGCTACAAGAACTGCGCGAACGGCGCGGAGGGCACCGGCCAGGACTGGTACGACCTCTTCATCGCCGTGGATCCGGCCAACGACAAGACGCTCTACATCGGCCACATCGACGTGTTCAAGGCCACGGTGAGCTCGACCTACACCTCGATGACCCTGACCGACCTGACCAACGTCTACTCGACGGGCTGCCCGTCGTACGGCAAGGTCCACCCCGACCAGCACAGCTTCGCCTTCGTCCCCGGCACGAGCGGCTCCACGTTCCTCCTCGGCAACGACGGCGGCGTGTACACGAACACCAACCGCGGCGACGTCAACGCCTGGAAGCAGCTCAACGGCTCGTTCAACACGAACCAGTTCTACGCCGGCCAGATCGGCGCCGACTTCGCCGGCAACGGCATGGGCGGCATCCAGTGGATCTTCGGCGGCATGCAGGACAACGGCAACTCGACCTGGGACAGCACCGAGCCGAGCCTGCTCGCCACGGGCCGCTCGGTCGGCGGCGACGGCTTCTTCACGACCTTCGACCCCGTGGCCGGCACCGAGAGCGCCGGCTGGTGGATCAGCGAGTACACCTACGGCTCGCTCTATTGCTCGGCCTCGGGCGCCGACGGTCCGTTCTCGAGCACCAACTGCGCCCCGCGCCAGACCGGCAGCGCCGACTGGAGCGCGCCGTTCATGATCGACACCCTGCACTGCACGAGCACCCAGTGCCGCAACTACATCTTCGGCGAGGACTACGTCCATGCCGCGGGCAGCTACGGCGCCTGGGGTCCGTCGTGGACCAAGGTCTCCGGCAGCCTGGTCAAGACCTCCGCGGGCTCGATCATCGCGGTCAACCTCGCGGCGAACAACCCGAAGTCGGCCGTGGCCGGCACCAGCGACGGCAAGGTCTGGTGGACGGAGACGATGTACAACGGCACGGGCTGCACGCAGGCCGTGGCCAACACCGCGTCCTTCTCCTGCACGCCGAACAGGTCGGCCACCTGGCGCGACGTCGACTCGACCAACGCCGTGCTGCCGAACCGCGCCGTCCTCGGCGTGGCCGCCGACCCGACCGACCACACCCGGATCTATGCCGCGGTGGGCGGCTTCGACGACAACACCCCGGCCACCCCGGGCCATCTGTTCCAGTTCAAATGGAGCGGCACGGCCTGGACGCGGTCCAACAAGACGGGGAACCTCCCCGACGTGCCGGCCGCGGCCGTGGCGGTGAACCCATACAACCGCAAGCAGGTCTTCGCCGGCACCTACTTCGGCTTCTACTACACCGACGACATCGACGCCGCCACCCCGGTCTGGGTGCGCTACCAGTGGGGCCTGCCGAACACGGTCATCAAGTATCTGACGATCGACCGCGGCCCGGCCTCCAGCCCGGGCCTGGGCACGACCCTGGCGGCGTTCACCTACGGCCGCGGCGTCTACGCGATCAAGCTCCCGACCACGGGCAGCTTCCCCGCGCACTCCCTCGCCGCCCAGTAGTCTCGGACCGCCCGAGCTCGAAAAGGCCCCGGGTCTCCCGGGGCCTTTCTTTTGGTACCCTGGATGGAAATGAAGTCCCTGGCTGCCCTGGCGCTTCCTGCGCTCCTCGCCTGCGGTCCCGCTGCCGGCTCGCCGGTGCTCGTGCTGAAAGGTGTCACCGTGATCGACATGACCGGCGCCGCGCCCCGGCCGGGCATGACCGTGATCGTCCGAGACGGCCGGATCGAGGCCGTGGCCTCCGAAGCTCCCGTGCCCGAGGGGGCGCAGGTCGTGGACGCCCGCGGCAAGTTCCTCATCCCCGGCCTCTGGGACATGCACGTCCACCTGTGGCACGCGGAGCGCGAGCTGCCTCTCTTCGTCGCCAACGGCGTGACCGGCGTCCGCGACATGGCGAGCCCGCCCGCGCAGATCTTCCGGCTGCGCGAGGAGGTGAGGAGCGGTAAGGCCCTGGGGCCGCGGATCGTGGCCTGCGGGCCGCAGTTGGACGGCCCGGGGCAGGCTCCCGATCACGCCATCCCGGTCGCCAATGCGGAAGAGGCGCGGCAGGCCGTGCAGCGTCTGAAGGCGCTGGGCGCCGACTGCGTGAAGCCCCACGACCGCGTGCCCCGCGACGCCTACTTCGCCCTGGTGGAGGAGGCGAAGCGCGCCGGGCTCCCCGTGGAAGGGCACGTGCCCAACGAGGTCACGCTGGCGGAGGCCTCGGATGCCGGCCAGAGGAGCATCGAGCATCTCGGCGGCATCTTCGACGCCTGCTCCTCGGCCGCCGCCGAGATCGAGCGCCTGAAGTCCGCTCCGCCGCCCAAAGATCCGTCGGAGTTCCCGCGGCGCATCGCGGCCCGCGGCACGCTCGCCCTGGATACCTACAGCCCGGAGATCTGCGGCCGGCTCTTCGCCCGCTTCGTCCGCAACGGCACCTGGCAGGTCCCGACGCTCGCGACGACCTACGGCCGCACCTTCATCGACGACCTCAGCCGCCGGGACGACCCCCGGCTGCGCTACATCCCGAAGGAGCAGCGGGAGAGCTGGAAGCCCGAGAACGATTTCTTCGCCCGCTTCCGCACCCCCGATTACGTGGCCTGGCAGAAGCGCTACTGGGCCAAGGTGCTGGAGGTAGTAGGCGCCATGCACCGCGCGGGCGTGCCGATCCTGGCGGGCACCGACCTCAGCCTCGCCTACGTCTATCCCGGCTTCAGCCTGCACGACGAGCTGGCCTTCCTCGTCGAGGCCGGTCTCCCTCCGCTCGAAGCGCTCGAGGCCGCCACGATCGGCCCGGCGCGCTTCCTCGGCCTGGAAGGAGCTCTCGGCACGATCGAGGTGGGCAAGATCGCCGACCTCGTGCTCCTCGACGCCGATCCCCTGGCCGACATCCGCAACACCCGCCGGATCTCCGGCGTGATCGTGAACGGCCGCTGGTTGGGGCCGGAGGAGCTGAAAGCGATGCTCGACCGGGCCGCGGCGGACGCGGCGCATTAGCAGGTCGGCAGGCATACACTAGGCGGGTGTGAGAAAGGAGCCCGCATGAGGAGATCCGCTGCCTGCCTGCTGTTGCTCGCCTCCCTCGCTCCCCCGGCACTCGCTCAAGACAACCTGGGTGCACCCCTCCAGGTGCCGGGTCTTTCCGACAACGTCCGCCTGTTGCGCGACGCCTACGACGTCCCGCACATCTTCGCGAAGAACGACTCCGATGCCCTGTTCACCCTGGGCTGGGTGCACGCCCAGGACCGCCTCTTCCAGATGGACGTGCTGCGCCGCACGTTCAGCGGCACGCTCGCCGAGCTGGTGGGGCAGCCCGCCCTGGCGTCGGACGTCCAGCTCCGCACGCTCGGACTGCGGCGCGCCGCCGAGGCCTCGCTGCCCGTGCTCACTCCCTTGACCCGGACCTGGCTGGAGTCCTACGCCCGCGGCGTCAACGCCTGGCTGGCCGACGCGAGCCATCCTCTCCCCCTGGAGTACTCGGCCCTGGAGCTCACCCGCGCGTCGATCCCGGCCTGGGCTCCCGTGGACAGCCTCGTCATCGCCAAGGGGCTGGCCTTCAGCCTCTCGTTCGACCTCACCGACATCGACCTGACCATCGCGCTCGACGCCTTCCAGGAGGCCGGGGAGGACGGGGGCTTCAACGGCGTGGTGCTGTTCAGCCAGGACGTCTACCGCACGGCGCCGTTCGATCCCACCGTGTCGATCCCGGGCCGGGGACAGGGGAGCGGTAACGCGTCGGCGCCCGCCTGGCTCGACCGCGCGTCGAGGCTGGCGCGCCTCTACCGCGAACGCGCCCGCGCCGTGCCGCTGCTGCGCCGCGCCCTGGAGCGCCAGCGCGACCGCGGCAGCAACTGGTGGATCGCGAGCGGCAAGGTGACCGATTCCGGGCGGCCGATCCTCGCCAACGATCCGCACCTCGGTCTCGACACGCCGAGCATCTTCTACGAGGCCCAGATCCGCGCCGTCCCCGGCGGCGGAGACCCCCTGAACGCCTTCGGCGTGACCTTCCCGGGCATCCCCGGCATCGTTCTCGGCTGCAACCCCCGCGTCTGCTGGGGGGCGACCACGAACCCCATGGACGTCACCGACGTCTACCTGGAGCGGCTGGTCCTGGGGCCGGGCGGAGTGCCCAGCGGCGTGGTCTTCGAGGGGAAGCTCCGGCCCGTGGCGCTCATCCCCCAGACCTTCCGGCTCAACCAGCCGGGCGACGTGCTCGCAGACAACCTCGTCGTCGCGGACGTCGGCCCGCTCGAAGGCGGGGTGACCGTCGTGGTGCCGGCCCGGAACAACGCGCCGGTCGTGCAGGTCGACATCTCGGATCCCGCCGACCCGTTCGCGCTCTCCGTGCAGTACACGGGCTGGGGGGCGACCCGCGAGATGGACGCCTTCCGCATCTGGAACCGCGCCGGGAGCCTGGGGGAGTTCGAGTTGGGGCTGCGGTTCTTCGACGTGGGCTCCCAGAACTGGGCCTACGCCGACGTGGCCGGCAACATCGCCTACTGGACGAGCGGGCAACTGCCCCTGCGCGAGGACCTGCAGACCCTGGAGCGGGCGGACGGCGGCATCCCGCCCTTCCTGATCCGGGACGGCACGCACACCCTCCGCCACGAATGGCTGCCGCTCGCGCATCCGCAGCCGGGCCAGTTCGTGCCGTTCGCCATCCTGCCGCCGGCGGAGATGCCGCACGTGATCAACCCCAAGCGCGGCTGGGTGGCGAATGCCAACAACGACCCGATCGGCACGAGCAACGACAACGACCCGCTGAACCAGGAGCGCCGGGGCGGCAAGGGCATCCTCTATCTCGGCCCCTACTACGACCGCGGCTACCGCATCGGCCGCATCGACCGGCTGCTCAAGGCGGAGCTGGCGAGGGACGGCAAGTTTTCCGTGCGAGATTTCGAGCGCATGCAGGCGAACAACCAGCTCCTGGACGCGCAGGTCTTCGTCCCCCACATCCTGCAGGCGTTCCAGCGGGCGAGGGCGGCGGGCGCCGGCTCGGCGCTGGGCGCTCTGGCCGCGGACGCCGGGGTGCGGGAGGCGGTGGAGCGCCTTGCGGCCTGGAGCTTCAGCACTCCGACCGGCATCCGCGAGGGCTATGACCCGTTCGACGACCCGCTGCACCTGCCCGAGCCGGGCGCCGCCGAGATCCAGCACAGCGTGGCGGCCACGATCTATGCGGTCTGGCGCGGCCAGGTGGTGCAGCGGGCAATCGACGGCACCCTGGCCGGGGTGGGCCTGGGCGACTTCCGCCCGGACGGCGACGTGGCTCTCGCCGATCTCCGCCACCTGCTGGAGACCTTCCCGCAGACCCCGGGTCGCGGCGCCTCGGGCGTTGCGTTCTTCACCGAGCCTGCCGCCGAGAACCCGTCCCAGGCGCGGGACCTCGTGCTGCTGGAGAGCCTGAGGT
>JBJMGZ010000095.1:0-10947 GCA_045807605.1 Thermoanaerobaculia bacterium
ACCTCCGAGCAGGAGACCCTGACCACCGAGCAACAGGAAATCGCCCGCGAGATCGAGCGCGTGACCCAGCGCCGCCAGCAGTCCCAGGACGAGCTGGTCGCCGCGGAAGAGCGCAACGCCTCGCTCCAGGAGGCGTTCGACCGCGCCCAGGCCGAGCTGGAAGCGTCCAAGGCCTCCCGCGAGGCGCTGCGCACCGCGAGCGCCGGACGGCGCGGCCGGCTGGAGCTGCTCGACGAGCGCCTGGAGTCGCACGACCGCGAGGAGGCGCGCCTGCGCGCCGAGGTCGATCGCGGCCGGCGGCAGGTGGCGCTCTGGCGCGAGGACGCGGACAAGCTCGCGGCCCGCCGGAGCGAGCTCGAAGCCGCGATCGTCAAGGCCGAGGAGGACCTGCAGAGCGCCCTGGAGCGCCGGGCTACCGCGGAAGAAGGGGTGCTGGAACAGCAGCAGCGCCTCGACGAGCGGCGCGAGGAGATCCACGGTCTCGACGAGCGCATCCACGAGACCCGCGAGCGCCGCGACGCGGTGCGGGCAGAGATCGAGGAGCATCGCATCGCGCACGCTGCGCTGCGCCAGGACGCCGAGCACCTGGCCGTGACCTTCCACGAGCACTTCGAGAAGCCCCTCCCCCCCGCCGAGGAGATCGGAGAGCCTCCGTTGGACCTCGCCGAGCTGGAGGGGGACCTGGCGCGCACCAAGGCGGCGCTGGAACGGCTCGGGCCGGTGAACCTGCTGGCCGTGCAGGAGCACGACGAGCAGGAGGAGCGGTTCCAGTTCCTCACCACCCAGCGCGCCGACGTGGCCACCTCGGTGGACAGCCTGAGGAAGACCATCAAGGAGATCAACGAGGCCTCGGGCGAGCGCTTCCAGGAGACCTTCAAGGAGGTCAACGCCCACTTCGGCCAGACCTTCGCGCGCCTGTTCCGCGGCGGCGAGGCCGAGATGCGGCTGCTGGACGAGGAGGACATGCTGGAGAGCGGCATCGAGATCCTGGCCCGCCCGCCGGGCAAGCGCCTGCAGAACCTGATGCTGATGTCGGGCGGCGAGAAGGCGCTGACCGCGATCGCGCTGCTCTTCGCGCTCTTCAAGACCAAGCCCTCGCCCTTCTGCATCCTGGACGAGGTGGACGCGCCGCTCGACGACGTCAACACCACCCGCTTCGTGGACGTGCTGCGGGAGATGTCGGAGAACACCCAGTTCATCGTCATCACCCACAACAAGCTGACCATGGAGGTCGCGGGCACGCTCTACGGCGTGACCATGGAAGAGAAGGGCGTCTCGAAGCTGGTCTCCGTCCAGATGGAAGAGGTCCAGCCCGAGCAGGAGCGGGCGACCGCCTGACGGCGTAGAATTCCCTCATGCGCTGGACGGACCGCACGTTCCGCTTCAGCTCCTGGCCCTTCCTGGCTCTTCTCCTGCTGGCATCCCCACTCGCTCGGGCCGAGGAAGGAGAGATCCTCTCCCCCGGTCCCGCCCGCGAGCGCCCGATCGCGGGCGAGGAGGCGCACACCTACCGGGTCCTGGTGGAGAATGACCCCCTCCTGATCGTCGTCGAGCAGCAGGGCATCGATCTGCTGGTGGAGGCCCGCGGCCTGACCGGGCCGGAGGCGCTCACCGTGGATGCGCCCAACAGCCGCTGGGGGCCGGAGGTCCTGGTGCTGTCCGCCGGCGCCGCGGGCTGGTACCGCGTCGAAGTCCGGCCTGGGAAGAAGTCGATGCCGCCGGGGCGCTATACGATCCGGACCGAGCCGTTGCCGGCGGCTCCGGCGCGGCGCACGGCCGCCCTGGAGGCGATGAGCCGCGCCGGACGGAGGCCGGGTGCCACTCCGGAGGCGAGGAGCGAGGCCCTGTCCGCCTATCGCGAGGCGCTGGCCGCCTGGCGCGAGCTCGGCGAGAGCCGTTGGGAGGCCGATGCCACGTTCGACGTGGCTCAACTGGAACAGCAGGCGGGCGACTCGCGAGCCGCGGTCGCGGACTATCAGCGGGCCTTGGCGCTCTGGCGGGATCTCTCCGATCCCCATCGCGTGGCCCTCCTCCTGCACCTGCTCGGGCTCGCCCATCGCAGCTCCGGCGAGACCGAGACCGCCCGCGGCAACATCGAGGAAGCCCTCGCCCTCTGGCGCAGCCTCGGAGAGAGCAACGAAGAAGAGGGGGCCCGCAGCGATCTCTGCCTGCTGGACCTCACCAGCGGCACCCTGCCCGCGGCGCTGGTCTGTTACGAGGAGCTCCTCGCGCTCTACCGCCCGCGCGGCAACCCGGCGGGCGAGGCGACGGTCCTGAACAACCTCGGCGGTGTGTATGGCCTGATGGGCGAGCCCGACGCCGCCCTGGAGCACTATCGCGAGGCCCTCGCCCTGCGCCAGGCGCTTGGCGACCGCGCCGGCGAGGCCCAGACCCTGAACAACATCGCGGTGATCCATAGCGGCCTGGCCGAGTGGCAGGAGGCGCTGCGCGTCTATGATCAGGCTCGTCAGATCCTTGCGGACCTCGGCAACCGTAGCGAGCAGGCCAAGCTGCTCGGCAATCTCGGCTTCACCTACAACAGCCTGGGAGAGCCGCAGCGCGCCCTGGCCTTCCTCGAGTCCGCCCTGAAGCTGCGCCAGGAGACCGGCGACCGCCGGGGAGAGATCATCAACCTGAACAATCTCGGCCTCACCTGGCGCAGCCTCGGCGACACGGAAAAGGCGCTCGATCATCACCAGCGCGCCCTGGGCCTCGCCGTCGCCCTGGGCGACCGCCGGCAGGAGGCGATCTCGCATCTGCGGCTCGGAGAGGTCCACCTGGATCGCGGCGATTCCGCCGCCGCGCTCCGCGAGCTCGATCAAGCCCTCGTGCCTCTGAGGGAGATGGGCGACCGGCAGAACGAGGCCGGGATCCTTCACCTGCGGGGGCAGGCGCTCGCTCTGGCGGGCCGGCCGCAGGAGGCGCTCTCCCTGCTGCAGGAGGTCCTGGCGCGGCGCCAGACCCTGCGCGACCGCGCCGGCGAGGCCGAGACGCTTCATGCCCTGGCCGCGGTGGAACGCTCCCTGGGCCGGCTCGACGACGCGCGCGCCCATGCCGAGGCCGCCGTGTCCAAGGTCGAAGAGCTGCGGACCGGCTTCGTCAGCCCGGACCTGCGCGCCGCCTTCCTGGCGACCCGGCGCCGCGCCTACACGCTCCTGATCGATCTGCTCATGGACCGGCACGCCGCGGATCCGGGCGGCGGCCACGACCGCACTGCCCTCGCGGTCAGCGAACGGGCCCGCGCGCGCAGCCTGATCGATGCCCTGTACTCCGGAAGCGCCGGCCGCGCCAGCTCTGCTCCCGCCGGGCTGCTCGAACGGCGACGGTCCCTGCGCCGGCGCGTGAGCGCCAAGGCCGATCAGCAGCTGAAGCAGAGCGGCGCGAGAGCCGAGGCCCTGGAGCGGGAGATCGAAGCGCTCCTGGCCGAGCTCGACGGCGTGGAAGGCGAGATCCGCCGGTACGATCCTCACTATGCAGCCCTGAGCGAGCTCCGGCCGACCGGCGTAGAGGGGATCGTCCAATTGCTCGACCCGGGCACGGTCCTCCTGGAGTACTCGCTGGGCGAGGCGAGGAGCTTCCTCTGGTTGGTTGACGCCGAGGGACTCCGCAGCTTCGTCCTGCCTCCGCAGCGCGAGATCGAGACGTTGGCGCGCCGGCTCCATGAGGAGCTGAGCACGGCCGGGCCCGGCGCCGGACCCCAGAGGGAAACGGCGGAGGCTCTCGGCCGCATCCTGCTCGGCCCCGTCTGGAGCGAGGCGCCGCGTTTCCACCGAATGGTCGTGCTCCCCGACGCGGCGCTCCACATCCTTCCCTTCGGCGCTCTGCTGGTCCCCGATCCGGGCCGGAGCTGGGACACCCCGGGAGCCCGCAAGCCTCTCCTGGAGCACCAGGAGGTGGTCTACCTTCCCTCGGCCGCGACCCTGGCCTTGCAACGGCAGCGCCTGGAGGGGCGGCCCTCGGCTCCAAAGCGGGCGGTGGTTTTTGCCGATCCGGTTTTCTCGGCGGACGATGCGCGCCTGGCCGGCCCCGCCGTCTCCGGCCGGCCGAGCTCGAAACCCATGCAGAGCGGAGCGGCCGATGGCCTGCTCCCGGCCTTCGAGCGCCTCCTGTCCTCCCGCAAGGAAGCGGAGGCGATCGCGAGCCTGGCCCCGGCCGGCCTGGTGTGGAGCGTGTTCGGCCTCGACGCCAGCCGGGATGCCGTTCTCGCCGGGCAGCTCCGCGACTATCGCATCGTCCATTTCGCCACCCATGGGATCGCGGACGCCCGCAATCCGGAGCTGTCCGGTCTGGTGCTCTCGCTCGTCGATGCCGCCGGCCGGCCTCGCGAGGGCTTTCTCGGTCTCGCCGACATCTATGAGCTCGACCTCGCCGCCGACCTGGTCGTCCTATCCGGCTGCCGCACCGCCCTCGGCAGGGAGGTCCGCGGCGAGGGACTCATGGGGCTCACGCGAGGGTTCCTCTATGCCGGGGTGCCCCGGGTGGTCGCGAGCCTCTGGCCGGTTCAGGACCGGACCACGGCGGAGCTGATGGCCCGCTTCTACCGGGCGATGTGGACGGAGGGCCTGAGCCCCGCGGCGGCTCTCCGGCAGGCCCAGCGCTCGTTGCGCAGCGAGCCGCGCTATCGCGATCCCTACTCCTGGGCCGGGTTCGTGCTCCAGGGCGACTGGCGCTGAAGCCTTTCCCGTCGAAGCCGGTGAGATAGCCGGCAGCCTTGCGGCAGCCAAGGAGTGGGGGCCGGGAAACCCGGAGCATCCCGGAAAGGAGACCGACATGGCCTACACAAGTTTGACGCAACCCAGGAAATGGATCGTGACGAGCTGCCTCGCGGGTTCCAGTGACCTCAATCTCCAGCCTCGCGACGTCATGGAGTTCGTCGGGGACGGGAACGGCGGGACGACGAGCCAGATCCTCAGGAATGGAACGCCGTGGGGCTCGGAGTGCCTGTACTCAAACAGCAACGGCGAGGTGGTCCAGGGAAAGCACCTCTCCAGCTCCCTGCCGTTCGCCATCTCCGTCACGACCTCTGCCGCCGGCGCGATCCAGGAAGGCGAGGTCCAGTCCTGCAGCGGCGGCGGCTCCGCAAGGGTGTCGAAGCCGGGGCAGGGCGCGAGGATCAGGAAGAAGAAAGGTGATTCAGAAGGCCCTGATCCCGGCGGCGGCTCGTGGACGGCAGAACAGGGCGGTTAGGCTTCTATCTTGCCCGCGGACGTCCCCGTCCTCTTCCTCAACCCGGAGCGCGGCAGCGTAGAGCACCACCGCCTACGCTCGCCGCGGAGCTCCGGATGAATCATTTTGCCCGCCCGCATCGGATCCAAAACATTCAAGTCCGCTCCTGCCGGGTGAGATAGCGACCCCGCCGATGACAGCTTCCAATTGAAACCGCCGGACGTCGTCGTCCGGCACAAAAGAAAGGAAGCACATCATGAGAAAGCTTGTCTTCGTCATCGCCCTGCTCTGCTGTTCGACCCAGGCCATGGCCGCGGATCCCTGTGCGAGCCTTCAAGGCAAAGCGCTTGGCATCGACGGCAACGGCTTCATCGGGGTCATCGGCCCGAACGGAATCAACCTCGTCAACCAGAACAACACCTTCACCTTCCAGACGACCGCCAATTTCATCAACGAGCCGGCGGATCCGGTGACGGGACAGTGCAAGGACCGGCACATCAAATTCACCAGGACTCGCCAGGGCGTCTTTACCCAGATCTATGACGGCTTCATCTTCGAGAAGGAGCCCTCGAAGTCTGCGGGGACCTTCTCCCACAACGGGACCGTGAGCGCGGGATGGTTCGCGGAGATGAAGAGTGCCGCAGGCACCTCCAGCATCACGCCCGAGTGCTCGGATGTGATCGGCGAGCCGTGCACGAGCGGCACGAAGTCTTGCAAGTGGCAGGATGCGAACGGGCATTGGCATCCAGGTACTTGCACGTGCTCGGCACAGAAGTGGGGCTGCTCTTGACTCGACTGCCTCCTCTGGGCTGCCGCCCAGGGGGAGGCGACAAAGTGGAGTGCGATTAGAATCCCCAAATGCGCTGGACCGACCGTACGTTCCGCTTCGACCTGCCGGTCGAGATGTTCCCCGTCGTGATCGAGCGGCTGCGCGGCGCCGCCCCCCGGATCGAGGACAAGGTCAGGGGACTCGCTCCTGAAGTCCTCACCCGGCGCGCCGGGGATTCCTGGTCGATCCAGGAGCACATCGGCCATCTCCTCGACCTCGACGAGCTGCACCTCGGCCGGCTGGACGACTACCTGGCCGGCGCCGAGGTGCTCCGCGCCGCGGACATGACGAACCGCAGGACCTGGCAGGCCGGTCACAACGAGCGGCCGGCCGCCGAGCTGATCCAGGACTTCCGCCGCGAGCGCGAGAGCTTCGTGGAGCGGCTGGAGGCCTGGGATCCGGACCGCGTCGGCCAGTCCGCGCTCCACCCCCGCCTGAACCAGCCCATGCGGGTGATCGACATGGCCTTCTTCGTGGCCGAGCACGACGATCACCATCTCGCGAAGATGACCGAGCTGCTCCCCAGGATGGGTTGATCCGGAACGGATGTTGCACCCGCCCCGGACGCGGCCGGCGCAACTCCCGGCCCGGAGGCGGAACATGCGTGCGAAGCTCCCCATCCTGCTCCTCCCGCTGCTGCTCGGCGCCTGCGTCTTCGAGGACGCGACCGACGAGCAGCCGAGCGAAACCCCGGCGGCCCAGGCCTCCCAGACCCCGGACTATTCGGTGCCCATCGGCGCCCCCGAGTACGACACGGCCACCCTGGAGAAGGGTCGCCTCGATCCCACGTGGCGCCAGTACGCCGAGCGCGACCGCCTGGAACGGCTCGGGACGGCGGCGCCAGCGCCTCAGGGCCAATCGCCACTGACCACGGGCACGGAGCCCCCTCCGCCGACCGGCTCGGAGGGGTCTGCGGCCGCCACTCCCCCGCCGCCGAGGCGCGCCGGGAGCGAGTCCTACGAGCAGATCTCGCCGGACGCCCTGCGCGGCAACCCCGCCCTGCCTCTCGGGGAGGAGGGCGGCGGCCCCAGCGTCCTGCGCACGCAGATCCTCCTCGACCGGGCCCGTTTCTCGCCCGGCATGATCGACGGCAACTGGGGGAAGAACACGGAGAAGGCGGTCTACTGGTTCCAGTTCGCCCAGGGGCTGGACGCCACCGGCGAGGTGGACCAGGCGACCTGGGACGCGCTCGCCCGATCGGCCGGCGCCGGCGAGCCCCTCACCCGCGTCCAGGTGACCGCCGAGGACCTGAAGGGGCCGTTCGTCGATCCCCTGCCTGACGATCCCTACGAGCAGGCGAAGCTGGAGTGCCTCTGCTACAGCTCGCCGCTGGAGCTCTTCGCCGAGCGCGGCCATGCCGCGCCCGAGCTGATCGAGAAGCTCAACCCGCAGGTGGACTTCGCCAACCTCCAGGCCGGCACCGAGATCGCGCTGCCCAACGTCCCCCGGATGTCGACCACTCCCGCCGCGAATCGTCAAGGTCAGGTCGCTCGCCTCCTGATCTCCAAGCAGGGCTTCTACCTGCAGGCGCTGGATGCCCAGGGGCACATCCTCTACCACTTCCCCTCGACGCTGGGCTCCAAGTACGACCCCTCCGCGACCGGGACGCTCCAGATCACGGGCATCCACCCGGAGCCGGACTTCCACTACCAGCCGAAGCTGTTCGCGGACGTGTCCGACGACAAGCCGGAGGCCAATCTCCCCGCGGGACCGAACTCGCCGGTCGGCTTGGTCTGGCTGGACCTGTCCAAGCCCCACCACGGCATCCACGGCACGGCCACCCCGGAGACGATCGGCTACACCTCCAGCCACGGCTGCGTGCGCCTGACGAACTGGGACGCCCTGTTCCTCGCGCAGCACGTGAAGCCGGGCACGCAGGTGGTTTTCAGGGAGTAGCGCCGGGAGGAATCCGCCTGGTTGCGCTGTACTGGGGAGTGCCCTACAATACCGACCGCTTCGGGGCACTCCCCAGTACCTCCCCCAGGGCCGACGTAGCTCAGCGGTAGAGCAGCTGATTCGTAATCAGCAGGTCATCGGTTCAATCCCGATCGTCGGCTCCACACCAACTCCTTTATCTCCAGTTACTTGCATCCGATGCGTCCTCAGCGGAGAGGGGGCGTAGATACCATATAGGTACCACCGCGCAGAGGTGCCAACGCTCCACCCTGAAGCGGGCTCTTCCCAGCTTGGAAGCCTGGCTCAGCGGCTCCCCACCGCCTCGCGCAGCCGCTCGCGCCCGGATTCCCCTACCATGGGATCCCGGGACGGGCACACCCTCCAAGCTGTCTCCCGCCTCTGAAAAGGAGATGTCATGAGCAACAGAAAAGTCTGGTTCATCACGGGAGCCGGCCGTGGCATGGGCGTCGACTTCGCCAAGGCAGCATTGGCGGCCGGCCACGCGGTTGTGGCCTCGGGCCGTGACCGCGACGCTGTGGCCAAGGCCTTGGGGCAGTCGGACGACCTGCTGGCCGTCGAGCTGGACGTGACCAAACCCGGTGATGCCCAGGCGGCGGTGCAGGCCGCGGTCGACCGCTTCGGCCGCATCGACGTGCTGGTCAACAATGCTGCCAGCTTTTATGCCGGCTACTTCGAGGAGCTGACGCCGGAGCAGATGGAGCGGCAGTTGGCGACGAGCCTCATCGGCCCGATGAACGTCACCCGTGCCGTCCTGCCGGTGATGCGCAAGCAGCGCTCGGGGCACATCATCTCCATCTCGTCGAGCGCGGGCCTCGTCGGCTTCGAGTTCTGTACCGCCTACTCCGCCTCGAAGTTCGGCCTGGAGGGATGGATGGAGTCGCTGCACGCCGAGATCGCGCCGTTCGGCATTGCCACCACCATCGTCAATCCGGGGTTCTTCCGCACGGAGCTCCTCACCGAGAGATCGACGAACTATGCCGAGCCGTCCATCGCGGACTACGACGAGCGCAGAACGAAGCAGCTCGAGTTCTGGAAAGCCCAGAATGGCCTGCAAACCGGCGATCCGGCCAAGCTCGCGCGAGCGCTCATCGTCATCAGCAGCCAGGAGCCACCGCCGCGCCGCTTCATCGCCGGCGCCGATGCCATTGCCCTCGTGGAGCAGAAGGTCGCCGACCTGAAGGCGCAGATCGACGCCCACCGGGATCTTTCGACGTCCCTCGATCTCGACCGGGAACCCGCCGCACTGGCGGTGTAGACCCCCCAACGGCCCGAGGTGTGATATTTGCAAACGCGCTGGAGCGGCGCGAGCAAGGAGCAACAAATGGTGAAGCGCAAACTCGGCAACAGCAACCTGGAAGCTTCGGCCATCGGGCTCGGCTGCATGGGCATGAGCTTCGGCTACGGGCCGCCGGCCGACCGCCAGGAGATGATCGCCCTCATCCGTGTCGCCGTCGAGCGCGGCGTCACGTTCTTCGACACCGCCCAGGTCTACGGCCCGTTCACCAACGAGGAGCTGGTCGGCGAAGCCCTCGCTCCCTTCCGCGAGCAGGTGGCGATCGCCACCAAGTTCGGGTTCGATTTCGATCCCGACGGGAAGCAGCGTGGGCTCAACAGTCGCCCTGAATACATCCGGCAGATGACCGAGGGCTCGCTCAAGCGGCTCGGGATCGAGTCGATCGACCTCTACTATCAGCACCGCGTCGACCCGGACGTGCCGATCGAGGACGTGGCGGGCACGGTGAGGGACCTGATCCGGGAAGGCAAGGTGAAGCACTTCGGCCTCTCCGAGGCAGGCGTGCAGACCATCCGGCGCGCCCATGCCGTTCAGCCGGTCACAGCCCTCCAGAGCGAATACTCGCTGTGGTGGAGAGAGCCTGAAGAGGAAATTCTGCCGACCCTCGAGGAGCTCGGGATCGGCTTCGTTCCGTTCAGCCCGCTGGGCAAGGGCTTCCTCACGGGGAAGGTCGACGAAACCACGACGTTCGACAGCTCCGACTTCCGCAACACCGTGCCCCGGTTCACGCCGGAGAACCGGAAGGCGAATCAGGCCTTTGTGGATCTGCTGGGCAGGATCGCCGCGCAGAAGAAGGCGACGCCGGCGCAGATCGCGATCGCCTGGCTGCTCGCCCAAAAGCCGTGGATCGTGCCGATCCCGGGTACCACGAAGCTGCACCGCCTGGAGGAGAACCTCGGCGCCGCCGCCATCGAGCTCACGCCCGGCGATCTCCGCGAGATCGAGAATGCCGCCGCCCGGATCGCGGTGCACGGAGCGCGGTACTCCGAAAGCGCGCAGAGGATGATCAATCGCTGACCGCCGAGCGGTTCGGGAAATGAGCTCGCCGGTCGTTCTCATCCGCCCCGCGGCGCCCGCGGACCTCGAAGCCATCGGCCGGCTCGGCGCGCTCCTCGTCCGTACGCACCACGACTTCGACCCGGACCGCTTCATCGCTGCGACGCCGCAGACCGAGCACGCCTACGGCTCGTTTCTCGGGTCGCAGCTCGATGGGCCGAGCATCATCATCCTCGTCGCCGAGCGCGACGGCGAGGTGGTCGGCTATGCGTACGCGGGCGTCGAGGGGAATGATTACATGTCGCTGCGCGGGCCGGCGGGCGTGCTCTATGACATCGTGGTCGATTCCGCCCATCGCGGGCAGGGCGTCGGCCGGGCGCTGCTCGACGCGACCCTGGAGGCACTCGAGGAGAAAGGCGCGCCCCGGGTCGTGCTGTCGACGGCAGAGCGGAACGAGTCCGCGCAGCGCCTTTTCGCTCGCGCGGGATTCCGGCGGACGATGATCGAGATGACTCGGGAGTCAGGGCCGAAGCAGCCATGACGGTGGACCCTCGATCCGCGCAGGGGGAGATTCGGATCGCAGCCGGCACGCCGCGGCTCGCGCCTCTACGCTTCGCTGCCGGAGTCCGGTCCGTCCAACTGGCGCACCTCGCAATCGAGATCCCACTCGTCGCCGTGGACCCTGAGGAACTGCCGGGTGTACTCGATCGCCTCCTCCTTCGACTTCGCCTCGAGGATGGCGTAG
>JBJMGZ010000096.1:0-13021 GCA_045807605.1 Thermoanaerobaculia bacterium
GAGAGCAGAAACTTGAACAGGGGCGTGTAGTCCAGGCCCCGTCGATGCTTGCCATGCATCGTGCCTCGCGTCGCCTCGGACCGTGCTTCCTTCTTCGTATTTCTCTCGTCCGCGGAACTGCCGCCAAACCCATGGTGCACGCCATGGGCACGGGTGTTTACCTTGCGGAAGAGAGGCGCCGGGTGGGGCCTTCCGTCCGTTCGCGCATTTCGGTCAGGTCGCACTGGGGCTCTTCCGCCGAGGGCGCTGCTTTTCTGACACCGACTTGATCACGGTGTGGCCGCCACCGGAAGCCGCGAGGGGTGCCTTGCCTTGCTCGGCCGCTGTCCGGATCAGTTGGACCACAGCCGGCAGGCGCAGTGTCTCGACGGTGGGAAGCCGGATGAAGCGGTTCTGCTTGCCGCTCCCCTGCAGCAGCTTCGCCGGATCGGGAAGGCTGGCGCCCTGGGAGAAGGAAAGACCGACGCCGTTGGCGGCGGCGGCGAGCGAAACGATGCAATCCGAGGCCCGCTCCGTCGACGAGTAGCCGATCACGAAAAAGTTGTAGTTGTCATAGACGATCTCGACGGCCGTCGGCAGCAGCTTGCGGACCTCGGCGCGGCACTCGCGAAGGAGGGCAGCCACACCGGGCTCGAACTTGTCGAGGAACGAGGAAAGCTGCGCTTCGGGGTCCGCTTGGATGCCAGCGCTGGGCTGATCTCGCTGCTGCACTCGAGGAGGGTACGCCGCCCCCTCCCGGCCGTCAATCGGCAGCGAGCGGTTCCTGCTGATAGGCTTGCCGGAAAGGAGATACCCCCCATGGATCTGATGAACCTGGTCAACGAGCAGCTCAGCGGACCCCGTCTCACCCAGGTGAGCCGCCAGCTCGGGATTTCGGAAGAACAGACGCGCGAGGCCCTGCCGGCCGCCCTCGCGGCCCTGACGGGCGCGATGGCCAAGAACGCCTCTCATCCCCAGGGAGCGCAGCAGCTCTCGCAGGCCCTCTCCCGGGACCACGACGGCAGCCTGCTCGACTCGCTCGACGGACTCCTGGGCGGCGGCGGCGGCGGGCTCGGCGCTGCCGGAGCGGCGATCCTGGGCCACGTCTTCGGCCAGCGCCAGGAGCAGGTGCAGGGGAACCTGGGCCGCACCACCGGTCTCGATTCGCAGACCATGTCGCGGCTGCTCGCCCTGCTCGCGCCGATCGTGCTCGCCTATCTCGGCCGGCAGCAGCGGCAGCAGAACCTCGATCCGGGCGGCCTCGCGAGCGTGCTCGGCCAGGAACGCCAGCGCATCGAGCAGCACCCGCAGGCCCGCAGCGGCCTCGGAGCCCTGCTCGACCGCGACGGCGACGGCAACGTCCTCGACGACCTCGCCGACCTCGCCGGCGGCTTCCTGGGCAAGGGGTAGACCGCTCGCGAGCCGCTGGACTGGCTATCGCCCCAATTGACACCCGCGGGCCTGATGCGTGATGCTGGATGTCATGAGAACCACGATCACCCTCGACGATGACGTTCTGGCCTCGGCCCGTGCTCTGGCCGCGCAACGAGGCGTGTCCATCGGCACTATCGTCTCCGACCTCGCGCGCCGCGGCCTCGCCCCCACCCAGCCTGCCGCCACTCGCAACGGCATCCGCCTTTTCCCCGTGCGGCCGGATGCCGGTCCCGTTACCCCCGAGTTGGTCAAGGCCCTGGCTGAGGACGTGGACTTTGAGCTCCACGATCCGTCCTGCTTCGTCCCACTTGATCATTGATCTCCATTGAGGGGTCAGGCGGCGCCGGGATTCTTCCGCCGGGGGCGCTGCTTCTCGGAGATCGATTTGATAACGGTGTGGCCGCCCCCGGTCGCTGCGAGGGACGTCTTGCCTTGCTCGGCGGCTTTCCGGATCAGCTCGATCACCGCCGGCACGCGCAACGTCTCGACGGTGGGGAGCCGGATGAAGCGGTTCTGCTTGCCGCTGCCCGCCTAAATAGGTTCCACCCGATTCTACACCCGGTCCAAGGAGGACGAGCGCGGCTGCTGCTACGATAGCCTCGCCCGAGATTCCAAGGGAGGCCGGCGATCGTGACCGTGGTGAGCAAGGAACCGCTGCAGCGAGAGGCCGCGGCGCCGTCTCGGGCCGGGAGGGACCGAGCTCTCCCTGCTCTTCGCGAACATATGCCCTCCGGCAGCAGAACCTCCATCTCTCTATCTTTCCTTTATGCACTCCTGTATCCTACGTATCAATCAAATCGCAATTCGGGGGTATGACCATGGATTTTGAGCAGGACCTCCTGATCAGCTATGCCCATTTAGACGACCAGGCCCTGATCGAAGGCGACACCGGCTGGGTGTCAAGCCTGCACCGGCTGCTGGAGATCCGTGTCGGTCAGCTCCTCGGCGAGAAGCCCAGGATCTGGCGCGATCCGAAGCTTCAGGGCAACGACTTCTTCGCCGACACCATCCTCGAACGCCTGCCCAGAGTCGGCGCTCTGGTGTCGGTGCTTTCGCCTCGCTATGTGAAGTCGGAGTGGTGTAACCGGGAGCTCACGGAGTTCTGCCGCGCTTCGCAAAAGTCCGGGGGGGTCCGCATCGCCGACAAGGCGCGGATCTTCAAGGTCGTCAAGACGCCGGTGCCTGCCGAGCGCCATCCGGAAGAGATGCAGTCATTCCTGGGCTACGAGTTCTATGTCGTCGACCCGCAGTCCGGGCGGCCGCGCGAGCTGGCGCAGTCGTCCTATGGCCAGGAGGCGGAACGGGCGTTCCTCGCCAAGCTCGACGATCTGGCCTACGACATCACCAAGCTGCTCGAGCTGATGCGCCAGAATGGCGATGGAGACAAGACCGAGGTGCGCCGGGGGACGGTCTACCTGGCCGAGACGAGCTTCGACCTCCGCGACGAGCGCGAGGCGGTCAAGCGCGACCTGATCCGCAACGGCTACGAGGTGCTCCCGGATCAGCCGCTGCCGCTGGTCACCGGAGACTTCGCGGCGTCCGTCCGCGCTCAGCTCGCCCGCTGCACCCTCTCGATCCATCTCGTCGGCAAGAACTATGGCGTCGTCCCCGAAGGCGAGACCCGCTCGATCATCGTGCTGCAGCACGAGATTGCCGCCGAGCGCAGTGCCGCGGATGGGCTGTCGCGGCTGATCTGGCTCCCTCCCGGGCTCGTGGTCGAGGACGAACGGCAGCGGGAGCTCCTCGGGTATCTGCACACCGCCCCCAGTGTCCACGCGGGGGCCGAGCTGCTCGAGGTCCCTCTGGAGGACTTGAAGACGTTGATCTACCGCCAGCTCGCCCCTCCGGTGAGCGCGAAGAAGGCCGCCCCGGCGGCCGGGAAGGAGATCTCCCACGTCTATCTCGTGTGCGATCAGCCGGACGTCGAAGCGGCCCGCCCGCTCGAAGACTTCCTCTTCGATCAGGGCTTCGAGGTGGCGCTCCCTCTCTTCGACGACGACGAGGCGCAGGCGCGGCTGGACCACGAGGAGAGCCTGTGCGGTTGTGACGCCGTGCTCTTCTTCTACGGCGAGGCCGGGGAGCCGTGGCTCCGCCGCAAGCTGCGCGAGCTGCAGAAGAGCGCCGGCCTCGGCCGCGAGAAGCCGCTCCTTGCCCGCGGCATCTATGTCGGCAACCCGCTGAACCCGCAGAAGGAGAGGTTCCGCACCCTGGAGGCCACGGTGCTGCGGGAGCCGGCGGACGGCTTTTCTTCGGACGTGCTCGCTCCGTTCCTCGCCGAAATCGCGCAGGCGCAAGGACAAGGATAGGGATCGATGCAGACCCACCTCGCGGTGCCGCTGGCGGTCCGGTTCAACCCGTTCCCGGGATTGCGCCCGTTCGAGCCGGACGAGGACCATCTCTTTTTCGGCCGCGAGAAACAGACCGACGAGCTGGTCCACCGCCTGCGGACCACCCGGTTTCTGTCGATCCTCGGCACCTCCGGCTGCGGCAAGTCGTCGCTCGTGCGCTCAGGCCTCATCCCGTCGCTCCACGGCGGCGGCATGACCAAGGCCGGCTCGAGCTGGCGGGTGGCGATCCTGCGCCCCGGCGAGGACCCGCTGGGGAACCTGGCGGCGGCGTTGAGCGCGCCCGAGGCCTTGGGGGAGAGGAGCGGCGACGAGGGTCTCACCCGCTCGTTCTTCGAAACCACGTTGCGGGCGAGCAACCGGGGACTGATCGAGTGCATTCAGCAGGCGCGGATCAGGAGGCGCGACAACGTGCTCGTGCTGGTCGACCAGTTCGAGGAGATCTTCCGCTTCAAGCGCAGCCGCCGGCTCACCGGCAGCGACGAAGCGGCCGCGTTCGTCAAGCTCCTGCTCGAGGCGGCGCGCCAGCAGGAGGTGCCGTGCTACATCGCGCTCACCATGCGCTCGGACTTCATCGGCGACTGCATGGAGTTCGGCAACCTGCCGGAGATCATCAACGCCGGCCTCTATCTGGTGCCGCGGATGACCCGCGACGAGCTGCGCTCGGCCATCACCGGTCCCGTCGCCGTGGGGGGGGCGGCCATCGCGCCGCGCCTCGTCTCGCGCCTGCTCAACGACGTCGGCGACGACCCCGACCAGCTTCCCATCCTCCAGCACGCCCTGATGCGGGCCTGGAGCTTTTGGGAGCAGGACGACATCCCTGAGGAGCCTCTCGACCTGCGCCACTACGAAGCGACGGGCACCATGAGCGAGGCGCTGTCGCGCCACGCGGAGGAGGCCTTCGGCGAGCTCGACGCCGCCGGGCAGAAGGTGGCGGAGAAGCTGTTGAAGGCGCTGACCGACAAGGGGACGGACGGACGCGGCATCCGGCACCCCGCGCCGCTCCGCGAGATCTGTGAGCTGACCGGGGCGAGCGAAGAACAGGTCGCCGCCGTCGTGGAGACCTTCCGCAAGCCCGGCCGCTCCTTCCTCATGCCGCAGGCGTCCGTGGCTCTCCACGGCGGCTCGGTCCTCGACATCTCGCACGAGAGCCTCATGCGCGTCTGGAGACGCCTGGCCGCCTGGGTCGACGAGGAGGCGCGGTCCGCCCATGTCTATCGGGGTGTCGCGCAGGCCGCCGCCCGCCACGAGGAGGGTGCCGCGGCGCTCTGGCGAGATCCGGAGCTGCAGCTCGCGCTGACCTGGCGCGAGCAGGCGGGGCCGACGGAAGCCTGGGCGCGGCGCTACGACTCCGCCTTCCCGCGCGCCATGGCTTTCGTCGACGCGAGCAAGGCGGAGAGGGACCGGGACATCGCGGAGAAGGAGGCGCGCCGGCGGCGCGAGCTGCGGCGGGCGCGGACGCTGGTGCTGATTCTCACCGTCGCCTCGCTGGCGATCCTGGCCTTCGGCGCCTATGCCTTCCGCCAGAAGCAGCGGGCGCAGGAGGCTCTCCGGGAAGCCCGGAGCCAGGAACAGAACGCCAAGGATCAGAAGACCCTCGCCGATCGAAAGGCCGCGGAAGCACGGCAGCAGAAGGATCTCGCCCAGCAGCAGACCCAAATCGCCCAGCAGCAGACCCAGATCGCCGAGGAGCAGAAGCAGAACGCGGTGCGGCAGTCGGCGATCGCCCAGGAGCAGACCGGGATCGCCGAGATCGAGCGCCGGAAGGCCGAGTCCAATGAGCTCGAAGCCCGGGCCAAGAAGGCCGAAGCCGAGGCGGCCAAGGCCGATGCGGACGGGCAGCGCGGAAGAGCAGAGGAGCAACGCAAGCGCGCCGAGGAGCTGCGTACCCAGGCGCAAACCTCCGAGCAGCAGGCGCAGAGACTGAGCGGGCTCTCGTTGGCCCGCGCTCTCTCGCTGCAGGTCACCCGTCCCCAACAGGACAAACAGGGCGATCTTCCGGCCCTCCTGGCTCTCCAGGCTTTTCGTCTCAACCGGGAGTCCTCTGGAGACCCGCAGGACCCCGACCTGTTCAGCGCCCTGCATGCCAGTCTGGAGCGCCTGCGCCCGGACACCGTGCTCCGCGGCCAGCAGGCCGGCGTGCGCGCCGTCGCCCTGGCGGCGGACGGGCAGACGGTGTTCTCGGGAGGAGAAGACGGCAGGCTCCTCCGCTTCGACCTCCGCCGGCCGGACAGCCCGCCCGCCGAGCTCGCCACCTTTCCCGTCCCGATCCGGTCGGTCGCGGTGCAAACGGACCGGAATCTGCTCGCCGCCGGGAGCGCGGGCGGTGAGATCCGCGTCTGGGACCTCCGGAGCCCCGCGTCGCCACCCCGGGTGCTTCCCGGGAGCACTGGCGTCGTGAGCTCCCTGGCGTTCCAGCCCGGCGGCCCTCTGCTCGCCGCGGGGAGCTCGGAGGGGCCGGTGCGGCTCTGGGACCTCGAGCATCCCGAGACCCCGGTGCCCTCGCGCGACGCCGGCGGCAAGCGCGTGACCGCGGTGGCGTTCAGCCGGGACGGCAAGACTCTGGCCGCGGGGCTGGCGCAGGGGGGGGCTCTCCTCTGGGACGTCCTCCAGCCGAACGCCGCGCCGCGGACGGCGTGCGCCGGGATGGACGTCCGCAGCCTGGCTTTCAGCCCGGACGGCCAGCGTCTCGCCTGTGGAGCGGGTCGCGGCGAGATCGTGCTGGCGCCGGTGGATCCGGCGGGCGGCGCGCCCTCCCGGTTGCTGGGCCATGCCTCGGCGGTGAACGCGTTGAGCTTCAACCCGAAGGGAGATTTCGTCGCCTCGGCCAGCTCCGACGGAACGATCCGCCTTTGGGACGTGCACCAGGCTGGCGCCGCGCCGCCGATCGTGCTGCGCGGCCATGACGGCTGGGTCTGGGCCGCGGCGTTCAGCCCGGACGGCGAACGGCTGGTCTCCGGCAGCGCGGACCGCACGGTGCGGCTCTGGCCGGCGCGGGTGGACGCTCTGGCCCGCGAGCTCTGCGGCGCGGTCCACCGCGGTTTGACCAAGGAAGAGTGGAGTCGATCCCTGCTGGCGGGCCTCGCCTATCCGGGAGAGTCGCCCTGTCCGGCGGTTCGTTGAAGAAGAGGAGATGAGTCATGCCGATTCCTGGGCCGGTCCTCGCGGGCCGGCATCACCGGCGGCGGCGGCTGGCCGCCGCTGTCTTGTTGTCCCTCCTCTCCGTGACCGGCGCCTGGGCGCAAACCGTGTGCGACGACGCTCTCCGGCAGGCGCAGAAGAGCTATGACCTCGGCCTCTTCGAAGACGTCCCCGGCCTGCTCGCGCCGTGCCTTGCCGCGCGGCCCTCGCGCGCCACGGCGGTCCAGGTCCACTCGCTGCTGGCGCGCGCCTATCTCGCCGCCGACGACCCCAAGAAGGCGCGGCAGGAGGTCTCCGCGATCCTCCGCCTCGACTCGAGCTTCGAGCCCGGATCGACGCCGCTCTTCGCCGAGCTCGTCGCGCAGGTGCGCCGGGAGGAGCAGACCGTGCAGGTGGCCTCGGTCTCCAAGAGCAAGGAGAGCCTGCGCGAAGCGCCGGCCACGGTCGCCCTGCTCACCGCCGAGGAGATCGAGCGCCGCGGGTACAACGATCTGGAGGAGATGCTCCACGACCTCCCCGGTTTCGACATCTCGCGCAGCCGCGGGAGAACCTATTCCAACATCTATCAACGCGGCTTTCGCTCCAACACCACCGACCGCACCCTCTTCCTCGTCGACGGCGTCGAGCAGAACGACCTGTGGTCGAACATCGCCTACATCTCGCGGCAATATCCGGTCAGCGACATCGAGCGCGTCGAGGTGGTCTACGGGCCCGCTTCGACCATGTACGGTGCGAATGCCTTCGCGGGCGTCATCAACGTCATCACGAAGGAGTCGAGTAAATTCTATGGAAAGGACAAGAAGCTCGGCGCCGAGGCTCATGTCACGAGCGGCTCCTGGAACACGCGGACGGCGGAGCTGAGCCTCGGCGGACGCAATGCGAGCGAAAGCATCCGCTGGTCGATGACGGGCCGCACATTCACGTCCGACGAGCCCCCGATCTCACAGTTCGCGGACTGGAATTTCAATCCCGACGACGTCGAGAACGTCGATTACAGGTCGACCCTGGAGCTCTCCGGGAAAAACGCGCAGGGCCAGTACATCGCCCAGCTCGCCCTGGCTGACCTCGAAATAGACCCGTACGGCGAGAACCCGTTGTACGTCATTCATCTGGATGAATCGGGCACCCCGATCGCGGTGACCCCGACGGAGGCCGGAATCGAGGAGGCCCGCAGGCTGGACCGCATCGGCCTGGCCACGGCAATCGACGGCCGGCCGGCCGGGCCGCTGCGCTCCACCGAGGATTGGTTCCTCAGCGGCAAGCTCGAGCTGCCGAATTTCGTCGCGGGCGTGCAGCTCTCGCATGTCGAGGAAGGGGACATCGGCTCGTCCACGGATCTGGCGCAGGCCGGGAACAAGAGCGTCGCGGCGCCGCGGTCGTTGTCCCTCTATGCCAAGTACTTCCGAGAGCTCGGGGCAAGCACCTCGCTCACCCTCTTCAGTCGCTACCGGAAGCACGACTTCAGCGGCAACAACGCGATCACGAGCTTCAGGGGCTTTGTCAACCGCACATTCAACGTTCTTCATCTCGAAGACCGTACACCGGAATGGAGCACCATCTATTCCTATCAGGCGTCGACCCAGTTGCAGACCGAGCTCACCGTGCTCTATGAGCCGTCGCCGGCTCTGAGCCTGATCAGCGGCCTCGAAATCCGCGACAGCTCGTTGCAGATCGCGCTGTCGACCAGCTTCGAGCCGGACGCCGGAGAGACCGGATCGCCCGGCGGCAGCTCGATCGGAGGCTCCAACCAGCTCGACCAGCTCGACGCCGGCGCCTTCACACAAGTCTCTTATCGCCCACGCGAAAACGTGAAGATCGTGGCCGGTGGCCGCCTCGATTACGACCGGGTCCGCACGACGCTGGGCTATGGCACGGTCTTCAATCCCCGGCTCGCGGTGATCTACACGCCACGAGCTTTCGTGTTCAAGGCGGTCTATGCCGAAGGTTTCAAAACTCCATCGAATTCCGAAAAATACGGCACCGTTCCGCTCGTCAACGAGGTGGAGAATCCGGACCTCGACAATGAGAAGGTGAAGAACCTGGAAATCAGTGCCGGGTGGGAAGGGCGCGGCGGTCTGGCCGTGGACCTGAGCGCCTACCAATCGACGTATAGCAACATCGTGGCTCTGCGCGAGGTCCAAAATCCAAACTGCCTCAGTTGCGGCTTTACAGGACAATTCCAGAACATCGGCAAGCTGAGAGTGCGCGGCGTTCAGGCTCAGGCACGATATCGGCACGAGAGCCTGGACGCATACTTGAGCTACACGTTCACCCAACCCTTCAATACAGACCCTCTCGCGGGAGGGTTGGAAGGTGCTTCACAGCTCCGCGTGGCGGACATCGCAAGCCACCGCCTGAACGGGGGCTTGCACGTGGAATTGCGGCGGAGCTTAGGTTTCGACCTGCGCGCCAACTTCGTGGGGCCGCGCAAGACCGGGGTGGGCACGACCGTTCCGACGAACCCATTCGGAACCATCGCTTCTTATACGACCACCAACGCAGCCTTCACCTTCGAGGGCCTGCTGGCGTTCCTCAAGCCTCTGCGCACCTCGCGGTTGCTGCTCGGAATCGACAATCTCTTCGATAAGACCTACTACGATCCAGGAGTTGCGGAAGCACGGAACGTCTTCGCCGCTCGGCTGCCGCAAGCGGGGAGGTCTGTCTTTCTCCGTCTTTCAACGAGCTATTGATCCTCGCCAGACCTACCGCATCCCGCCCACACTTCTCCCAGAAGAGTGTCCATTCATTAGGCGCGACGTCTATCTACAAATCCCGCCAGAACAATTTCTGGAAATGCACTGGTTATTCCGGTTACATGTGTACCCATAACCGCGGTCATCCATGCAGGTCCCAGTGGACCCATTAGAACAACCCCTGTTATTAGCGGCAGTGCAATATTGCGATGATGAGCAGCCACAGTCATCGGTGCAAGATGTAGTAGCGGAATCCAGAGCCTCCTGGGCCAGGAGGAGCGGCGCGGGCAGATTGACGCAATTAGCCATGCGGAGGATGGGTGCCGTAGATCTTGGTAGTCTCATGGTATTACTCCTTTTAAAGAAATGGCTTTCTGAGCTTGCAGGCCGCGACAGCCGCGGGCCTCCTGGGTTCAATAGACCGCCCAACTGCGCACCGGCCCGACGGTGACCGGAATCACATCGCTCACGTCCACCGTAAAGCGATGCACGTGCCGCGACTGGGTGAGTCGCTCACTCGGATTGAAGAAGGTGATTTTCACGTCCCAGCACTCGGAGCCCGGACGGCAGATCGGGCTTCGTTCGACTTCGGTGGTGTCGAGGACCAGCCCCTTGTCGACCGCGTCCTGGAAGCTGCGCGCCACCTGGAAGGCCTGGGTGGCCGCGAAGTTGATCGCCCGTTCCTCGGGGCTCTGGCCGAGGTTGCGGAGCGCGTAGTAGACGCGGCCGATGAAATTCCGTATACCGTCACTCGCCTTGTCGTAGGTCTCGGCTTCCGCTCCGCCTCCGGCCGGCGGCGGACCGAGCACCGCCACGATCAGCGCATCGGTCGACCAACTGTACATGCCGCGCAGCTCCGGAGTGATCACCGGCACCACCTGGCCCGAAAAGAGCGTCGCACGGCCACTGATTCTGCCCGGCACCGAGATGCACTCGACGCCGTCGTTCAACTGGCCCGCGAGAAACTCGCGCAGCCGCTCGAACGCCACGCCGGCGAAGGGGCCGGCCGGACGAACGGCGTAGATCGGGGTCGCGTCGATGTTGAGCGTCCAGACGAACGCCTCCGCCTCCCAGGGATTTGTCTCCAGGTGGGCCAGCAGATCCGCGGGGAGGTGGACGTTTTTTCCGGCCATACTCTGAGCGATGGAATCGCGGCGAGCTTCGCTGACGAGGTCATAGCCCAGTTGGCCGATCGCATAGGCGAGCCTTTCGGAGCAACCGCAGGGAGCGCTTTTGCCGCCGCCGCAGCCACACTCCGCCGAGCTTTGAGCAAGGTGAACAGAATCGTGTGTTTCGGACACTTGAGCTGACCCTCCTTGGGGGATGGATTTTTCTTGTGCTGATTGAATTTGGGGAGCCTGCCCTTCGAGAATCCGCCGGGCTCCGGGCAAATCGAGACGGCCTGCCAGGTACCGGGCGCAATCCGGCGCCTCGCCGGGCTGACAGGCCCGGGCGCTTGCCAGGAGCGCGTCGCGGACGGCCCGCGGATTCGCGGCTTCACCGCGCTCCAACCGGCGGCTCAAGAGAAGGGCGATGATGCCCGACACGATCGGTGTCGCGAAGCTGGTGCCGCTGCGCAGCGCGGTACCGCCGCCGGGCGCCGCACCCAGGACGTTCTCGCCGGGGGCGAGCAGCCCCTGGCCGCCATACCCCCAATTGCTGAAATCGAGAGGCCTGCCATCGGCTCCCATGGCGCCCACCGCCAGGACCGCCGGCAGAGCCGCCGGCACGTACAGACATTCGCAGCCCTCATTTCCCGCCGCCGCGACGATCAACGCACCCCGGGCGGCGCAGTAGCGCACCGCCTCGGCAAGAAACGGCTCGGCCTTGCCCCCGGACGCCAACTGCCCGCCGCTGACATTGATCACCTGCGCCCCGGCATCGACCGCCTGGCGAATCGCCCGGGCGAGATCGAGCTGCGAGCAGGCCTGAAGCTCGCCCTCCGCGCTTTCCTGGAACACCGGGATGCTGACCCCCCGGCAAGCCGGAGCAATTCCCCAACCCTGTCCGACGGCGACGCTCGCGACATGCGTGCCATGGCGGGTCGGGCGATCTGTGGTGAGAGTGGGGAGCTGGACGAAATTTCCGGCAGTCAAGGCGGGGTGCGCGAGATCGACGGCGCCATCGAGAATGGCCACCACGACCCGAGGATCCCCCCGGGTCTGAGCACGGAGCTCGGCGAGCCCTTCGAGCATCGAAGGTTCGATAGACAGGGCAACGCCTGCTGAGATGGAAGGTCCTATTTCCATATGGACTTCTCAATGGATGAAGTGAGGCTACTTGAGCTCCAGGGGTTTGTCAAGGATTTTTTGAAAACTGGAAGAGACTGCCCGCCCGGGGTGGCTTGCAATGGTCCCGAACAATCACCAGGCACCTGATCGGAGCTGGACGTAGACCACTCCATTGAACGCGGTGATCTGGCCCTCCGCGACGCGCAGTGTCCCGATCGCCGTGCCACCCGCGACGATCTCCGCCGCCTGATCGGTGCCCTGGACCGGAGCGAATTGCCAGTCGAAGAGCTTGCCGTAGAAATCCTTGGACCGCGGCAGATCCTTCGTGGTGATGTCGAACCAGGCGATGCGGCCCGGTCCGACATCCGCCGGTGGAGTCGCCGCATGGAGCCCTCCGGTTACGAGAGCCGTTGCCAGGACCATCGCCAGAATCGCGTTTCGCGTCGCTGTTCTCCTCCCCTCGTAGGATACCCGGCATCTTCTGACAGCCTACGGACGCTCCGTGGGAGGAGCCGCGCCTGGCCCGGGAAGCTCCGGCCACTCGCCCCCTGCCCTTCCGCTGTCAACAGATGGTCGAGCGATTTGTAACGATAGAGCGTGGGCGCATGCTGGAGAAAGAGGCCGCCCGTATCCGCAGTCGGACCGTAGATCGAATAGACGGGGCGGCCGAGCAACCGAAGGTAGACCGTGAGCTGGCCTCGGTGATGTGCGGAGTGATTCAGCCGGCGCAGGAAGACCCCGGCCCGCGATCGGGTGATGTCAAAAAAGCTCGCTTCGTCAGACCACCAGTCAGACGTCCTCTCAGACAGAATTTTGTGCCGTACGTGAGCGACGGCACCGCCGCCGCAGGCGGTGATCGGCGTTCACAAAGCGGCACTCATCAAAGGGTTTTCAGGGCTGGGCGACTCCAGGGAGGGAGAGGTGCGTCCACGAGGGGTCTTATCGCGCTTCAGCGGGGCAGTTCGGCGTGCGATTCTTTGGCGGCCACAACCCCGCTTTGATGACGTCGGCAGGCGTCGACCAGCAGTCGCAGGTGGAATGCCACGGTGTGTTGCCGACATAGCGATTCCACTCCGGCAGCGACAGGTTTCGACCACGCTGTCGGCAGAGTTGCTCGAATACATTGTCGAAGTCGAGACTCCACACGCGCAGATCGCGAGCGTTGCCGGTGATCAGCAACTTGCCGTTCGGACTGAAT
>JBJMGZ010000097.1:0-6168 GCA_045807605.1 Thermoanaerobaculia bacterium
CGTTCGGGAGGTTGAAGGCCAGGGTCTGCACGCCGGCCTTGGTGTCGCCCGCGGTGAAGACCGTGTCCACGACCCGGATCGGGCTCTCGGTGCCGCGGTTCGGGTTCTTGTCCTTGTCGGGGATGGGGAGGTTGCCCTCCAGCCAGGGGAGGCGCTCCTTGTAGCGCGTGAGGGCGGCCGACTCCTTCGGCAGGTTGACGGTGACGAACGCCTCGAACGCGGCCTTGTAGCCGAAGAGGGTGTCCTCGTAGGTCTCATAGGGGCCGATGGTGACCTCGACCGGGGCGTCCAGGTCCATCCAGGCCACGTCGCTCTCATAGTAGTCGTCGGTCTCGAAGGCGGTGGCGCGCAGCTCCAGGAAGCGCTTGAGCGAAGCGTTCGAGGTGGCCGCGGCGGCCTGGCGCAGGAGCTTCGCCGCGGGCTGGAGCCACTGGCGGTACTCCTGGGAGTAGGGAACGGCCTTCAGGCCGGTGCCGTCGCGCCGGATCACGGTCGTGCCGGAGGTGAAGCGCTCCTTGTCGGCGGCGTGCTTTTCGACCCAGGACTCGAATTCCTGCTTCGTGATGTCCTCGGGGTAGTAGCCGGCGCCCTCGGGGTGCGGCTTGTCGCCGAGGAACGGCTTGAACCCGTCGAGGCGGTCCCAGGGGCCGGCGTTGATCTCGAAGAACTCGCGGGCCGCGACCGCTGCCTTGCCGTTCTTGTCGGTCCAGGACTGGACCTTGTCGCGCAGCTCGGGGTTGCCGGTCCAGACCTGGCGCAGGAAGATCTCGTCCATCTGGCGCGCGGCCTGGACGAGCAGGTCAAGGACGTGGCGGTCCTCGGGGGAGAGGGCGGAGAGGTCCGCCTGGAGCGGGGTGGGCGAGAACTTGGCGAGCCTCTGCTCGATGTCAGGCACGATCTGGATCTCCGGAGCCTGGGCCTTGGGCTGATCGGCGCCGGCCGCGGCCGGATCGTCAGCCGGTCCGGCGCAGGCGGCGAGCGCGAGCCCGGCCAGGCAGAGTAGGTGGATACGCATGGGGTCTCCTTTCGGTCCACAGCACGGCCCCCGTATCCTGGCACACTCTCTCCCGCAGCCGCACCACCTCTCCCACCACGACCAGCACCGGCGACGGGAGCCCCGCCGCCCGCTCCGCGATTTCCGCGAGCGGAGCCACCACGATCCGCTCTCCCGGCAGGCTGCCCCGCGAGATCGCCGCGGCCGGGGTCGAGGGCGCCCGGCCGTGGCGCACGAGCTCGGCCGCGATCCCGCCCAGGCGCGCATGCCCCATGAGGAGGACCAGCGTGTCCACCCGGGCGGCGGCCTGCCAGTCCACCCGGTCCCCGCCGTCGCAGTGCCCGGTCACCACCAGGAAGCTCGCGGCGATCCCGCGGTGGGTCACCGGGATCCCCGCCAGGGCCGGAACGCCGAGCGCACTGGTGACTCCGGGCACGACCTCGCACGGGATCCCCGCCTCGGCGCAGGCGAGCATCTCCTCGGCGCCGCGCCCGAAGAGGAACGGGTCGCCGCCCTTGAGGCGGACCACGGTCTTCCCGCGCAGGGCGTGACGGATCAGGAGATCGTGGATCTCCTCCTGCGGGCAGGAGTGCCGGCCCGGCTCCTTGCCGGCGTAGATCAGCTCCGCGTCCTCGGGAGCCTCGGCCAGCAGCTCGGGGCTGACCAGCCGGTCGTAGACCACGACCTCCGCGCGGCGCAGGACGCGCAGGCCGCGCACGGTCATGAGGTCCGGATCGCCGGGCCCGGCTCCGACGAGATAGACGGTTCCACTCACGGGGACACACCGAGGATTTCGGCAAAGCGGGTGCGCGCGGCCTCCTCGTCTCCCTGGCGGAGCAGGTCGAGCACGTCGGAGTCCACCAGCCGGTACCAGAGCTCGCGGCGCTCCCCGAAGTCGGGCCGGCTGGCGAGCAGAGGCGCCCGCACCGACCCGGCGAGCGCGAGGAAGCGGCCGTATTCCTCGCCCAGCTCGCTCTCCAGGCGCTGGCGCAGGCGGACGGCGAGGGCCGGCGCCTTGCCGTTCGTCGAGATGGCGACGGCCAGGTCTCCCCTCCGCACGATGGCCGGAGCGATGAACCCGCAGCGCGGAGGATCGTCCACCGTGTTGACCAGGATGTTGCGGCGCCGCGCCTCCTGCCAGACCGCCTCCGCGATTTCGGGCGGCTGTCCGCAGACGATGGCCAGGGCCATGCCGTCGAGGTCGCTCTCCTGGTAGGCAGCCCGGTGGGTCACGGCGGCCCCGGCCGCGAGCAGGCCGTGGACCTTCTCCTCCGCGAGCGGACCCGTTCCGATCACCAGGCAGGAGCGGCCGCGCAGATCCAGCACGACGGGGTACATCAGACCTCCAGGCTCTCGATCGTGACCCCGTGGCGGTCGATCTGCAAGGCCAGACGGACGCGGTCGGTGCTCAGGCCGAGCCGGTAGACGCCGGGCGCCTGCACCGTGAAGAGCATCTCCTCGACCACCTGCCCGGCGAGCTCGCGCAGCGCCCGGTTGACCGCCTCGGTCGCCTGCCGCGCCGCCGCGCCGCGCGGAGTGCTGTGGAAGAGCCGGAGCAGGGCGCGCTCGCTCTCGGGTCCGTGGAGCTTGCGGGCGCGCCCGGTCTGGAGGGTCATCTCGGTCAAAGCCTCCAGCGGTCCGAGGAGACCGTCCTCCACGGTCCCTCCGGCCACGGCGCCGGCGAGCTCCTCGTAGCGGGCGCGCGCTCCCGGCTCGCGGACGGTGGCGAGCACCCCCTCGATCTCGGCGAGCAGGACCTCCTGCTGCGCCGGATCGACCTCCACGCTCATGGCTTTTCCTCGTTGCTCAAGGCTGTCCCCTTCACGGCATGGAGCGCGCCGCGGTGCAGGATGGCCTCGATCTCGTGCTCGAAGCCGCCGGTCTCGAGCGGGCAGTGGATGCCGCACTCCTTGGGCGCGTTCGTCTCCCACCACCAGCGCCCGGCGCGCGGGTCCTCGCCCGCGGCCGTCGGCCGGGTGCAGGGGGCGCAGCCGATGCTCGTGTAGCCCTTCTCGTAGAGCGGGTGCATGGGCACGTCGTGGTCGCGGACGTAGTCCCGGACCTCCTCCAGCGTCCAGTCGGCGAGCGGATTGATCTTGGCGAGGCCGCCGTGCTCGTGATCGATCTCGACCTTGCGGATGTTCGCCCGGCTCGCCCATTGCTCGCGGCGCAGGCCGGTGATCCAGGCATCCAGCCCTTCGAGCGCGCGGCGGACCGGCTCGACCTTGCGCACCTTGCAGCACAGCAGGCGCGCCGGCACCGCGCGCCGGAACAGGTCCGGCCCGTACTTGCCCACCATGGCCTCCACCTGCCGCGCCTCGGGGAAGAAGACCTCGACCGCGATCCCATAGCGGGCGCGCACGGTCTCCATCACCTCGTAGGTCTCCTGCGGCAGCCGGCCGGTATCGACCGTGAAGACCCGGACCTTCGGATCGATGCGCCAGGCCATGTCGAGGAGAGCCATGCCCTCGCCCTGGAAGCTGGTGCAGAGAGCCACGCTGTTGCCCCAGCGCTCCAGCGCCCATCCGAGCACCTCCTGGGGAGTGGCAAAGTCGAGCTCCAGGGCGAGCTGGCCCGCTTCGTATTCGTCGAGCAGGTCGCGCTCGTCCCGGGGAGAGGAGATTACGTCAAGCATGCTTCAGCCTTTCCGATCGCGAGGATCTCGTCGTCGGTGAGACGGATGAAAAAGTTTTGCATGGACTCGTCCGGGTGCCGCTCCTCGATCCAGGCGCGGACCAGGCTTTCGATCACGAGATGGACCTCCGTTGCGGAGACCCGCTTGAGCACGGGCCTGCCGATCGCGGCATCCCTGGCCAGGCCGCCGCGCAGGAACAGGTCGTATCCCTGCAGCCGCTCGCCCTGGGGACCGCGCTCGCGCAGCGTCGTGCCCTGGAGGCCGATGTCGCCGATCCAGTGATGGGCGCAGGCATGGGGGCAGCCGTCGAGGTTCAGGCGGAGGCTCGCCGCCTCCTCTCCGAACACTCGCTCCAGGTGCTCCACGATCTCCTGCAGCCGGCCCTTGGTCTCGGCCACGGTGTAGTTGCAGAACGGATCGCCCGTGCAGGCGATGCTGGTGCCGCGCAGCGGCCCGGCATCGACCGGGAAGCCGAGATCGGCCACCTTGCGGACGACCTCGTCCACCCGCTCGCCGGGGATGCCGCTCAGGAGGAAGTTCTGCCGCCGGGTCAGGCGGATCTCGCCGCCGAACGACTCGGCGAGATCGGCGACGGCGCGCATCCGGTCGGCGCTCATCAGTCCGAGGAAGACCGGGAAGCCGGCGTAGAACAGCCCCTCCTGCCGCTGCGGATGGATGCCGGTGTGGTCCTGCTCCGCGGCGGGCGGAGGGGGCACGGCGCCGTCGGCGAGCCGCCGGCCGAGCCGCTCCTCGACCCGCGCGCGGAAGGTTTCCGGGCCGGTGTCGTTGACCATGAACTTGAGGCGCGCGCGGGTGCGGGAAAGCCGGTACTTGAGGTCCTCGCGCCAGACGTCCACGATCGCCCGCAGCACCTCCAGCCCTTCTTCGAGAGGCACCCGCACGCCGAGGTCGTCCGCCAGGCGCGGCCAGGTGGAGAGCCCGCCGCCGACCCGCACTCCGAACCCGGGCCGGCCTTCGACGATCGATCCGATCAGGGCGATGCAATGGATCTCGGGAGCGTTGCACTGGCCGGGGCAGGCCGCGATCGTGATCTTGTGCTTGCGCGGCAGGTCGGAGTACTCGCGGTTGCGGACGAAGAAGTCCGCGGCCTCTTCGAGGAGGGGCCGCACGTCGAACGGCTCGTCGGCCGCGATCCCCGCGACCGGGCAGCCGGTGATGTTGCGCACGTTGTCGCCGCACGCTCCGACGGTGGTCATGCCGCCGCGCTCGAGGATCTCCAGCACCTCGGGCAGCTTCGCCAGCTCCAGCCAGTGGAGCTGGATGTTCTGGCGGGTGGTCAGCTCGCCGTGGCCGCGGCCGTAGCGCTCGGAGATCTCGCCGATCACCCGGAGCTTTTCCGGCGTCAGGATGCCGCCCGGGATCTTGACCCGCATCATGAAGTGCCCGAGCTTGGGCTTGTCGTGGTACAGGCCGTACCACTGCATGCGGACGAAGTCCTCCTCGGGCACGGCTTCATAGCCGGTGGCGATCATCGCCGGCAGGTCGTGGATCACGTCGAGGCCGGGCTTCTCCTGCTTCAACCGCTCCACCGAGTTGCGCTTGCGGACGAGCTCCCAGGTGATCTCGGACTCGGGGACTCCTCGGATACTGCTCATCGAAAACACGACCTCCCCATGGACTACGCAAAGCGAGCCACATACACGTCAGGACTTGATGGATTGTCGAAGGAAGGCGGATGCAGGCGGGCCGGACGGCCCTCCACACCCGCTAGCTACAGATGCAACAGGCGAGGATCTGGGCGACTGTGCCGGGCGGGGTGAGGGTCAAGCCATGCATTAGTGACTATCTTAGTCGTGTTTGCTGCGGCTGTCCAGCCCTCTTCCGCGTTGCGCGAGGCTGGGGGCAGCAGCCCTGCAGTCGAACCGGGATCATTACCATGGTAATATGAGCCATGGCTATCGCGTACTCAAAGCTCACTGCGCAGGGACAGATCTCCGTACCCACCGAGGTCCGCCGGAGGCTTGGCATCGGTCCCGGCTCGGTTTTGGAATGGGAAGAGGACGGCGAGAGGATCGTGGTCCGGCGGGCAGGCCGCTATACCTCGGAGGACGTTCATCGGGCGCTGTTCGACGAAGCACCGGAGCCACGAACCCTGGAAGAATTGAAGGAGGGGGTGCGGCAGTACGTCAGGGGCCGCCATGCGCGCCGTTGACACGAACGTCCTGGTCCGTCTGGCAACAAGGGATGACGCCAGGCAGACAATGGCTGCGGAGGCTTTCGTTGCCTCGGGAGCCTGGGCTCCACAGCTCGTGCTGGTCGAGGCGATGTGGGTCCTGGATTCCGTCTACGGCCTTGGTCCGGAGAAGATCGCGACAGCCGTCGAGATGCTCCTCAATCATGAGTCACTGACGATCCAGGACGCCGATGTGGTCGCGGCGGCGCTCAGGAGCTTCCGGGAGCGACCCGCCCTGGGATTCTCCGACTGCCTGATCCTGGAGGTAGCGCGAAAGGCTGGCCATCTGCCTCTTGGCACGTTCGACCGGGATCTCGCCAAGCTTGAGGGCACCCAGAAGCTGCT
>JBJMGZ010000098.1:0-3212 GCA_045807605.1 Thermoanaerobaculia bacterium
CGCGGGATGGAGACATGGCGCTGGCCGGCGCCGGGGTGTGCGAGGCGCTGCTGGCGCGGAGCTGGGCGGCGCGGTACCACGATGCGGGAGAGATGCTGCGTTTCGCTTCCGCGGCCCAGATCGTGGCAAGGGGGCTGAAGACCAGTGACCTGGGGAGCGCCGGGGTGGCGGCCATGCAGGCGCGGGCCTGGGGGGAGCTGGCGAACGCGCTGCGGGTGGCAGGGAAAGCGACGGAAGCGGCTTGCGCCTTCGAGGAGGCGTTCGACCGGGAGGGCGACTACCGCGATCCCCACCTGTCGGCCCACCTGCTCCAGATGAGGGCGACCCTTTATGGCTGCTCGGGAGACTTCGCTTTCGCGGCGCAGCTGCTGGAGCTGGTGACCCGGTTCTACGACGAGGCGGGCGATCGGCACCTGGGCGGCCGGGCGCGGGTCGCGCAATCGATCCACGCGTCACGGGCTGGCGACCAGCAGGCCGCCATGCTCTTGAATCTGGAAGGGCTCCGGCGCGTCGACCGCACGCGAGACCCGGCCCTGGTCCTGGCGGCGCTCCACAACCGGATGCTCCTGCTGCTGACCCTGGGGCGGAAGGAAGAGGCGCGAGAGACGGCGAGGTTCCGCGGCGACTGTGCCAGCACCGGACCGGTGGCCATGCGGCTGCGCTGGATGGAGGGCAGGATTCTCCAATCGCTGGGAGAGCTGGAGGAGGCGGAACAGGCGCTCCGCCAGTCCCGGGACGGACTCTCGGCCCTGGGGCTCCAGCTCTTCACCGCCATGGCCTCGCTCGACCTGTCGGAGACGCTTCTTCTCCAGGACCGTTTTCAGGATGCGCAGGCCGAGGCGACGACCGGGGAGAAGATTCTGCTCGGGTTGGAGAACCGGGAGAAGTATTACGCGGCGCTGCTCATGCTGGAGGCCGCGTTCAGCTCGGGTGGCGCGCCGATCGAGCAGATCCAGCGGGCTTTGACAATCCTGCGCGAAAAAGTGGCGGGTAGATACCCTTGACCCTTGGGTAGAGGGGTCTACCCGGCGGGTAGATACCCTCAACCCTTGGGTAGAGGCGTCTACCCAGCGGGTAGAGGGGCCTACCCAACAGGTAGAGGCGTCTACCCCTTGGGTAGAGGCGTCTACCCGGGGGGTAGAGGGGTCTACCCCGCGGGTAGAGGGGCCTACCCAACGGGTGGAGGGGTCTACCCAAGGGATAGAGGCGTCTACCCAGCGGATAGAGCGTCTACCCAACGGCTAGAGGGCCTACCCAACGGCTAGAGGGTCTACCCAACGGCCAGAGGGGTCTACCCGGCGGGAGCCTGGAGGGGGCTGTCAAAAAAGGTGCCGGACTTGTATACGGCCCCGGGAGTCGCCCCGCCTGCGTGGCCACAAAAGAAAAGCGGGAGAGGGGTCGCTCCCTCTCCCGCTTCTCGACTGCCGCTGAGCTCGTCCTACTTGTCCTTGCCCTGGATCTCGGCGAAGAACACGTCGACGGTGGTGTTCCGGTTGTCGGGCCAGGCCGCGAAGGTGCGGTTGCCGCCGGTTGCGATGCCGAGGTAGTCGCCGTGGCTGGAGTACAGCGCGTTGATGCCGATGTAGTTGGCCTTGCACCAGTTGCTGGTCGTGTCGGAGACCCGCACCGGCGTGCCGAAGGTGGCGCCGCCGTCCTGCGACTGGATCCACCAGGTGTCCACGAGCGAGCTCAGCGGGCCGGTGCGGCGGGCGCCGCCGCCCACCAGGACCGAGCACTCGACGTCCGTCGGGTTCGGCGTGATCTGGACCTCCTGGCTCTCCAGGTAGATCACGTCCACGTCGCCGCCCGGCCGCACCGCGACCGTGGGCCAGAAGCGCTTCACGCCCGTGGGCGGCACTGCCGTGGTGATGCGGGCCGGCGCGCTCCAGGTGGCGCCCTGGTCGTCCGAGTACGTGATGTAGATATCCGAGGAGACCGCGGACTGGACCGTGACCGGCGACGAGACCGGCGCTTCCGACTGGTAGAAGGTCACGTAGACCCGGCCGCGGTGAACGCCCGTCGTGGCCACGGCGATCCGCGGCTGGTCGTTCATCCGGTTCTTGCCGTAGCCGACCGGCGGGTTCTCGCGCATGTTGTTGGTGGTGGCGAGGAACTGCACGGGGCTCCAGGTGGCGCCGCCGTCGAGCGAGCGCGAGAAGGCGATCTGCGAGGTCGGGGTCGCGCTGCCGTCCACCGCGATGTAGGGACCGTACTGCCAGACCACGTAGACCTCGCCGTCCGGTCCGACGGCAGGAGCGGGCGCGACCTGCAGGGTGCCGCTCGCGCCGCAGTCCTCCACCAGGTCGGCGCTCACCACCACGGGGGTGCCCCAGGTGTCGCCGCCGTCATGGGTGGCGATGACCTCGATCTGGCCGGCGCCGGCGTTCAGGAAGCCGCAGACCACGCGGATGTTGGAATTCGCGATGTAGGCGGCCCCGCTGGCGTCCTTGGCGGCGGCGATGGCCTGCCGGCTGTAGGCGTCGCCGGGCTCGACAGGGGGAATGATCTGGGCGTCGCTCCAGACGAAGGTGCCCGCGTCGAAGTAGCCGCGGTGGACGCCGAGGCCCACCGTGCTCGCGAAGCCCCCGCCGGTCTGCATGCGGCTGGTGAAGTAGAAGACCTCGTTGCCCGCCTCGCCGCCGCGGTCCGCCCAGGAGTGGCCGGCGGTGAAGGCGGGCCCGATCGGAAACGGGGTGCCGGCATCGGTCCAGGTCTGGCCGCCGTCGGTGGAGAACCCGTAGCCCGAGATGCCCCGCGCGGGCGGCGGCGGGCAGGCCCGGAGCAGGCCGCAAAAGCCCTCGAAGTCGTCCCAGCCGGCGAGCAGGCTCTGCCCGTCCTCGCTGGCCGCGAGCGTCGGGGTGTTGCGGGTCTGGAGGCCCGCGGGGAAGAGCGGCGAGGGATCGTTGATCTGGACGTTCGGGCTCACGACCGGACCGGCCGCGAAAGCAGTATCGGGGACGATCAGGGCAACCAGCAGGGCTGCGAGCCCCAGGACGGCGGACGAATGACTCAGTTTGCGCAAGACCATGACTCCTCCTGCCGCGGACCGAGGGATTGCGGCCGTGGCGGACCGGCCGGCCGGAAAGGCCGGCCTCGTGGATGAAAAGACGACAGCGTTCAAACACACACCCGCTATGAGCTTGAGTGCCGCTGCAGGCCGGGAAGCGGGACTCCCCAAGCCTTTAACGGCTGGCCTCGGCCGGCATTCCCGC
>JBJMGZ010000099.1:0-5453 GCA_045807605.1 Thermoanaerobaculia bacterium
TACCCCACCGGCAAGACCGGCATCGTGGCCAACGACATCCGCCTGCCGGGGATGCCGCTCTCGAAGAAGGTGAGCGGGTTCGCGGCGGACATCGATACGGAGACGCTCTGGGAGGCGGCCCGCCGCCAGGGCCTGCGCGTCGGGGTCTCCACCTGGCCCGGCGCGGACGGCCGGGGTGAGCGCCGGACCGCGGATTGGGCTCTCAAGTACACCAACAATCCCCTGAAAGGGCAGGAGCCGGGATTCCGCACCGTGCGCGGCTGGCAGGGATCCCTGAAGGCGGGCGAGTGGGCGCTCATCCCGTGCAAAGAGGGAGAGAGGCCGGGTTGCTGGGCCAAGGTCCTGGAGGTGCTGGAGAGCGATCCGCCGAGCGTCCGCGTCTTCTTCGCCGGGCAGTTCCAGCTCGCTGCCTACCCGGCGGACTTCGAGGCCGCGCTCCGTCGCGACGGGCTGATCTGGCCCGGCAATCCGGCGGACGACCTGCTGGACGAGACCTGGGCGGGACGGCCGGGGATCGACCTCGACACCTGGGTCGAGGAGACGGTGCGCTTCTCGACCTTCTTCATGGATGCCACGCTGGCCGCGGCCCGCTACTCCGAGTGGGATCTCCTCATGGCGTACACGCCGGTGATCGACGAGGCAGGTCACCAGCTCCTGCTCGTCGATCCGCGCCAGCCCGGATTTTCCCCTGAGCGGGCGGCTTCCTTTGCCGAAGCGCGGCTGCGGGTCTGGCAGTCGGTCGACCGCGAGCTGGCGCGCCTGCTCGCCGCCGTGGATCTGCGCACGACGACGGTCCTGGTGGTGAGCGACCACGGCATGATGCCGGCCCACACGCGGATCGACATCGACGCGCTGCTCCGCGATTGGGGGCTGCTCGTCCTGGAGAAGGATGGCAAGACCCCTGCGCCGGAGAGCCGCGCCGATTCGATCAGCGCCGGGGGCATGTGCCACATTTATCTGCAGCCCGGCCTGCCCGATGCGGACCGGATGGTGGAGCGGATCCGCAAGGATCTCGCCGCCTGGTCCGACCGCAACGGCCGACCGATCCTCCGCATGCTCACCCGGGGGCAGGCCGCGGAGATCGAGATGGATCACCCGAACAGCGGCGATCTGATCCTGATCGCAGAGCCCGGCTACCTCTTCCGCCACGAGTCGGATCCCGTGACGAACGCACCCCTCTCCCCCACGGACACCTACGGCATGCACGGATATCTCAAAGACCTCCCGGCCGTGCACGCCAGCTACATGGCGATCGGAGCGGGGATCAAGAAGGGAAACCCCGGCACCTTCCGCAACACGGAAGTGGCCGGTCGGGTGGCGGAGTGGCTGGGGATCGAGAAGCCGCGGCCCTCACCTCCCTAGGGCTCGACGATGTCGCCTTGAGCGAGTCGACGGCGCCGTGACTCCAACCTTGACGAAGTGTAGCCGGCAGGCTACTATCCCACCGTGATCGAGATCCGGAGGACGGAGGTCTTCGCCGAATGGCTCGATGGCTTGCGTGACCTCCGGGCCAGGGCGCGCATTCAAGCTCGGATCGAGCGTCTAGCGATGGGGAATCCGGGGGATGTGCGACCGGTGGGTGAGGGTGTCTCGGAGTTGCGGATCGACCACGGACCGGGATATCGGGTGTACTACACGAAACGCGGGCAGGAATTGATCATTCTCCTGGCCGGTGGCGACAAGAGCACCCAGGCCGAGGACATCCAAACCGCTCTTCATCTTGCGCGCAACCTGTAGGAGCGTCCCATGAGCAAGACCGCAACCCGATGCTACGACGTGGCCGAGCACCTTCGGACCCCCGAGGAAATGGCAGCCTACCTCGAGGCTTGTCTCGACGAGGCTGACGGCGACGCGGCATTCGTCGCCAAGGCCCTGGGAGACATCGCCCGCGCCAAGGGCATGGCCCAGGTGGCACGCGACGCCGGGCTTTCCCGGGAGAGCCTCTACAAGGCCCTGTCGGGGGAGCGCAGCCCGAGCTTCGAAACGATTCTCAAGGTCATCAGAGCTCTCGGTTTGAAGTTGCATGCCGATGCCGCTTGAGTCACCTCAGAGGGTTCAGCTCAACGCCTTGAGAAACACCGCCTTCCCATCCCCCGGCCCATAGAAGTCCTCCAGCTCCGCCGCCAGCTCGTAGCCGCAGGCGAGATAGAAGCGCCGGGTGCCGTCGTACTGGGCTCGCGTCGAGGTCTCGACGTAGACGCGGGTGCGGCCGGCCGAGGCCATCCAGTCCTCTGCATCTTTCAAAAGGGCGGCTCCGATCCCTTTTCCCTGGTGCCGGGGATCGACCACGATCCAGTAGAGGTCGGCGGAGGCAAGGGTGCCAGCGATCGGACCCCAGCAGGCATAGCCCGCAACCTCGCCGCCCGTCTCGGCGACGAGAAACCGGTAGTGGCTCGCCTCGCCTTGGGAAAGCCGATCGTCGATCAATTCCAGAGCGACCTCGATCTCCTCCGCATTGAAGAAGGAGGTCTCGCGAATCAGTTTCTCCAAAGGCTCCCGATCCGCTTTCTCCAGACTGCGCCGGAGAGTCGAGGCTCCCTCTCCCGCGAAGCGGGTAGCCCGGCCGAAGGCCGGTGAGGAGGGGGCTTTGACCACCTCCAGAATCCGCCGTACCACCTCTCCCGCCGAAAGCCCCGCCTTGCCCGCCGCCGCCATGAACCCGGCATTCGCCGCGATGCACGGATTCGCATTCACCTCCAGCACGTGGGGAACGCCGTTCTCATCCAACCGGAGATCCACCCGGGCATAGCCGCTCAATCCACACAGGTGCCAGGCGGCGAGCGCCATCTCCCGGACCTGAGCGAACACTGGGGCCTCCTCGGGAAAATGGCGAACCGAATGGATGTAGGCGAAGGAGCTCTCATCCCATTTGGCGTCATATCCCAAGACGCGGGACATCCCCTCGGGGACGCCGTCATAAAGGATTTCGGCGATCGGGAGCACCTCGGCCGATTTCCCGTTCGCGAGCACGGAGACGTTGAATTCCCGGCCGGGAAGAAAACGCTCCACGAGAACCGGGTGATCGGGAAAGCGGCGGGCGAGGGCGGCTCCGCGCGCCAGGGCGGCCTCGCGGGTGGCGCAGACCGGGTCCCCTTCCAAGCCGATCGAAGCATCCTCGAAAGCCGGTTTCAAGATCCAGGGGGGCGGCACGCGGTCGAGCACGTCAGGTCGGTCGTGGTCGAGCCGGCCGCCGGGAGCCACGGCGATGCCCTCGGAGGCGAGCAGCGCCCGGGTCGCGATCTTGTCCGTGGTCAGGGCGAGCGCGGCGGGCGAGGAGCCTGTGAACGGAAGGCCCGCGAGCTCCAGGACCGCGGTGCTGTCCGTGTGGATGTAAGGACGGCCCGGCGGGGATTCGATCAGGTTGAAGATTACGCTTCCCGATCGGCTTGCCAGTCCGCGGAAGATCTCCAGAGTCCGGTCCGGATCGACGGCGAGCCGCACGGAAGGAAGCCCGAGCTCGCCGAGAGCGCTCTCCACGAGCTCCACCTGGGCCAGGACGTCGGAGGTGGAGGGATCATCCTCTTCGCCGACCGGGTTGTGAGCGATGACGACTCTCAGCTCCAGAGCCCCCACCGGCGGCCGGCCGCGTCCACGATCGAGCCGAGCAGTTGATCGAAAGAGATGCCGGCCAGGCCGGAGAGGATCGGCAGGTCCGAGTAGACGGGGTTGAGACCGGGGAGCGGATTGACCTCCAGGAAGCAGGGCTCGCCGTGCTCGTCGCAGCGCAGGTCCACCCGGCCGGCATCCCGGCAGGAGAGCGCGCGGTAGGCTCCCAGCGCCACCTCGCGCGCGCGCATCCCGAGGGCATCTCCGTCGAGGAGGCGGTACTCCATCCGCGTCTCCCACTCCGCCTTGTTCGTCGCGGTGTAGTCGGTCTCCGTCCCGTTCTTGACGACGACCTCCATCACCCCCACCACCCGCGCCTCGTCGCCGTTGCCCACGATCCCGACCGTCATCTCGCGCCCGGGGAGATAACGCTCCACGAGCACGGGCTGGCGAAAGGTTTCGAGCAGCTCGGCGCAGGTCGCGCGCAGCTCGTCCCGGCTGGAGATCCGGGAGCGGCCGTCGACCCCCTTCGAGCTGCCTTCGGCCGCGGGCTTCGCGAAGAGCGGCAGCTCGAGAGTCACGGCCTCCGCGTCCTCTTCCGTCTCGACGACGGCGAAGGGCGGCGTGGGCAGGCCGTAATCCCGCACCAGCCGCTTGGCGAGCGGCTTGTCGAGGGTGACGGCGCAGGTGAGCGGGTCCGAGAAGGTGTAGGGCTGGTCGAACATCTCGCAGACCGCGGGCACCTGCGCCTCGCGCGAGCGCCCGCGCACCCCTTCCGCGAAGTTGAAGACCAGCTCCCAGCGCTCGCCCGCGGCGAGGCGGCGGGCCAGCTCGGTCCCCCGGCCGACCCGCTCGACCTGATGGCCGAGACCGCGGAGGGCCCCCTCGATCCCGGCGATGGTGACCTCCTCGTCGAACTCCATGACCTCGTGAGGCGCGAACCCCGCGGCCAGGTAATCCGATTTGAGGTCGTAGCAGAGTCCGATCCGCAACGGCCTGTTCCCGCTCATCGGGGTCCGTTCACCGGTGCTCGACCGGATCGGGATAGTTGTACGTCTGGCCCGCCCAGTTGCGCAGCTTCACCTGCCCGTCCGAGTAATCGAGGATCGTCCGGCTCTGGAGCGGGACCTTGCCGCCGCCGCCGGGCGCGTCCACCACGTAGGTGGGCACGGCGTAGCCGGTGGTATGGCCCCGGAGCTGATCCATCAGCTCCAGTCCCTTCTCGACGGTGGTGCGCAGGTGGCCGGTGCCGACCACCGGGTCCGCCTGATAGAGGTAGTAGGGCCGCACGCGCAGCTTGAGCAGGCCATGGAAGAGGTCGCGCAGCGCCTCGACCGAGTCGTTGACCCCGCGCAGCAGCACGGTCTGGCAGCCGAGCGGGATGCCGCCGTCGGCGAGGCGGTCGCAGGCCTCGGCCACCTCGGGCGTCAGCTCGCGGACGTGGCAGAAGTGCAGCGAGAGCCAGGCGCGGTGCTTGCGGAGCACCTTGACCAGCTCGGGCGTGATGCGCTGCGGCAGGAACCCGGGTATGCGGGTGCCGAGGCGCACGAACTCGATGTGCGGGATGGCGCGCAGCCGGCCGAGGAGCTGGTCGAGCGAGGCATCCGACATGAGCAGCGGATCGCCGCCCGAGATCAGCACGTCGCGGATGCGGCGGGTGCGCGCGATGTACTCGAACGCGGCCTCCAGATCCTGGCGCGTGGGCGGGCTGTCGCCCCCGACCAGGCGGCGCCGGTTGCAGTGCCGGCAGTAGATGGCGCAGCGGTCGACCACCATGAGCAGCACCCGGTCCGGGTACTTGTGGAAGATGGCCGGCGTCGGCGAGTGCGAGTCCTCGCCCAGCGGATCGCTCAGCTCGCCCGGCGCCACCCGGGTCTCGTGCCAGGTCGGGATGATCTGCCGGCGCA
>JBJMGZ010000100.1:0-5971 GCA_045807605.1 Thermoanaerobaculia bacterium
CGGGAGGGGGCAAGCCCCTCCCCTACATTCAGATTCAGAAACAGCACGCCTTGCCTCTGATCCTTCTCCTTGCCTTGGCCTGCAACCGCCCCGAGCCTCCCGCCCCGGACGTCGTCGCCCGCATCGGCGACCGGCAGGTGCGCTACTCCGAGTTCGAGCAGTACGTCTCCCGGACCGCGGGCGACTCGGACGCCGTGCTCGCGAGCGACGTGCTCTCCCAGCTCTTCGACCAGTTCCTCGACGAGAAGGTGCTCGTGCGCATGGCGGGCGACCGCGGGCTGCTCCGGACCGGCGGGCGCGGACCGCGGGACGCCATCGACGCGCTCCTCCGCAAGGACGGCGAGGAGGAGCCGGCGGAGGAGGAGATCGTCCGCTACTACGAGCGGCGCCGCCAGGACTTCGTCCGGCCGGAGCGGGTGCGGCTGCGCCAGATCCTCACCGACGACCGCGCCACCGCCGAGAAGGCCCTCCAGCAGCTCGCGGCCGGGGAGGAGTTCGTCGAGGTGGCGCGGCAGCTCTCCCACGACCCGAGCGCCGAGACCGGCGGCTACCAGGGCGAGCTCTCGCGGGAGGACCTGCCCCCGGCTTTCGCGGACGTGATCTTCTCCCTGAAGCCCGGGGAGGTGAGCCGGATCGTGCCGGCGGACTACGGGTTCCACATCTTCCAGGTGATCGACCGGCCCCCCGCCGGGGTGGTGCCGCTGGAGGACGCGCGGGACGAGATCGTCGAGCGCCTGCGGCAGGAGCGGGCGGACCGCCATCTCGCGGAGCTGGTGCGGGAGGGGCGCACCCAATACAATGTCGAGGTCCACGGCCGGAATCTTCCCTTCAACTACAAGGGTTCTTATCTCTGATGACCAGAACACGACTCCTCCCCCTCGCCCTCATCCCCGTGCTGCTCCTGCCGGCCGCGCTCCGCGCCGAGCTGGTCAACAAGGTCGTGCTGCGGGTCAACGACCAGATCGCCACGCTCTACGACTACGAGCAGCGGCGCGCCGGCATGGCCCAGGAAATCCTGCGCCAGCAGGATCTCTCGGAGGAGGATCGCCGCCAGCTCATGGGCCAGGTGGGCGAGCTCGCCTTCAAGGACATGTTCGAAGAGCTCCTCCTCGAGTCTCGCGCCGAGCAGCTCGGCATCGAGGCCTCCGAGGGCCAGATCGACCAGCAGGTCGCGCAGATGAAGCAGAATTTCGGCATCGAGACCGACGAGCAGTTCGCGGCGGCGCTGGTTCAGTCGGGGATGACGGCGCCCCAGCTCCGGGAGCGCATGGCCCGCGACCTGCGGGCGCGGGAGGTGATGGGCCGGGAGGTCCAGAGCCGCATCAAGCTCGACGAGGACGACCTGCGGCGGTTCTATCAGAAGAACCGGGAGGAGTTCCGCCAGCCCGAGCAGCTCCAGCTCAAGGAGGTCGTGGTGCTGGAGGAGGGGGGCCTCCCGACGGCCGCAGAGCGGGCGGCGCTGGCCGCCGAGATCCGGCAAGCCGTGGCGGGCGGCAAATCGCTCGCCGACGCCGTGGCCGAGCACGCCCGGAAGGGGCACACCAGCAACGTCATCGACATCGGCTGGGTGTCGCCGGGCGACCTCGATCCCAGCCTGGAGTCGGCCATCTGGAAGCTGGCGCCGGGCACGCTGAGCGAGCCGGTGGCGGGCCGCGGCGGTATCCATCTCGTCCAGGTGGTGGAGCGCAAGGAGGCGCGGATCCCCGCCTTCGCCGAGGTGCAGGAGCAGATCCGCATGCGCGAGCAGCGGCGGCGGATGCAGGACGAGATCGCGGTCTACATGGCCGAGCTGGAGAAGAAGTCGCTGATCGTGGCCGAGCCGCCGCCCGGAGCCGAAGGGTTCCGCCGCCTCATCGGCAAGCGCCCGCAGTCGGAGGAGGAGCGGCTCGGTCTGAACGAGGCCCTGGTGCCGGACAAAACCGATCCCGCGGCCGACATGAACCCGGCGACCACCCCGATGCAGGACTCCACGTCGGGTCTGCCGGGCGCCCTGCCCGAGCCCAAGCCGACCGACAACACGCCGCCGCCGGTGGTGCCTCCGGTCGAGGAGGTCCCGCCGCCCGCGGAAGAGCCGCCCCCGCCGCCGCCCGGCCGCTGACCGCGGGACTGATTTGTCCTTCCCAAAAGGACAAATCTCCGCTAATCTGTCCTTCATGGAAGGACAAGATCGCGGCGCCGTCATCGAGGCTCTGATCGCGGACTTCCAGGAGCGGGAGATTCCGAGGGTGACTCCCCGGAGCCTCTCGCTCCCGTCGCTCCCAGGCAAGGCGGATGTGGTCGTCGGGATGCGCCGGTCGGGCAAGACCTGGTTCCTCTACCAGAAGATCGGAGACCTGCTCGCGCAGGGGATCGACCGCAGCCGCCTCCTCTACCTGAACTTCGAGGACGAGCGGCTCCTTCCTCTCGAGACATCGGACCTCGCCAGGATTCCCGAGGCGTTCTACCGGCGGTTCCCTTCCAGCCGCGAGCATCCATGCTGGTTCTTCTTCGACGAGATCCAGAACGTCCCGGGCTGGGAGAGCTTCGTCCGCCGGCTTCTCGACACCGAGAAGATCTCCCTGGTCCTGACCGGCTCCTCGGCCCGGCTCCTCAGCCGCGAGATCGCCACCAGCCTGCGCGGACGGAGCCTCGCCACCGAGATCCTGCCCTTCAGCTTTGCGGAAGCGCTGCGCCACGAGGGCGTCGAGCTGCCTGCGAGCTGGCCGCCTGGAGCGCGGGCGCGCTCCCTCCTGGAGCACCGGTTCGAGCGGTATCTGGAGACCGGGGGCTTTCCGGAGGTCCAGGCGATCCCGCGGGACCTCCGGGTCCGCGTGCTCCAGGAGTACGTGGACGTGGTGATCTTCCGCGACGTCGTCGAGCGCCACGGCGTGGAGAACCTTCAGGCCCTCCGCTATCTGGAGCGCAGCCTGTTGGCGAGCCCGGCCGGCCGGTTCAGCGTCAGCAAGCTGTACAACGACCTCAAGTCGCAGGGGGTCAAGGTGGGCAAGGACACGCTGTACGAGAACCTTGCCCAACTGGAGGACAGCTTCCTGCTGTTCACGGTTCCCGTCGCGTCTCCCTCGGTCCGGGTCCGGCAGGTCAATCCACGCAAGTGCTATCCGGTTGATCCCGCGCTCGCCGCTGCTCTGTCCTTCCGGGCCTCCGAGGATCTGGGCCATCTCCTGGAGACCGTGGTCTACCTGGAGCTCCGGCGGCGTGGTTGGTCTCTCGGCTATGTCACGACCCGCTCCGGATATGAGGTCGATTTCCTGGCCGAAGACTCGAGCGGCGCCCGCGAGCTGGTCCAGGTCTGCGCCGATCTGGAGGCCCCCTCGACGCGCCAGCGCGAGCTCCGGGCCCTGGAGGAAGGCATGAAAGAGACCGCCTGCGAAAAAGCCACGGTGGTCACGCTGAGGGAGGAAGGCTCCGCCGAGGTCGGAGGCCGGCCGGTCCGTATCGTGCCGGCGTGGCGGTGGCTGTTGGAACCCTGAGCCGTCCCGCGTTTGGGACCGCTTTCCACCTTCCGCTCGTCTCCCGTCCCGATGCCGGGACGGGGAATTCCTACAAAGCTCGTTCTTGCAGGCACTTGCGGGCTGGCCCCGCCCTTGCCTTGAGCCGGGGACGCAACGGAGCCGGGCGAGCGAGTGGATGGGCCATACGCCGCGCCAGGCTCCCGGATCTGCCGTCGGGAGACGGCAAGGAGGTTCAGGTCATGGCAAGAATGAAGAAGATCGCGCTCCAGGTCGGGCTCGTCGCCGTGCTGGCCCTGCTCGGCACGGCCGCGGCCCAGGCCCAGTACGACTGGCCGAAGGCGAACAGCCCCTACCACTGCCACTGGGAGCGCTACAACACCTCCGGCCAGCTGATCGGCAAGGGCGTCTCCCTGGTCACCTTCACCAATGTCACCTATCCGAACTCCTATACCCAGAGCGGCACCAACTTCAACGTCTACGCCGATGCGAGCACGCTCTCCAAGAGCTTCCAGGTGCAGCTCCATGTCGCCTTCGGAGGTCTCACCTACTACCAGCCCAATCCCACCAACCCGGAAATCACCTGCCAGTTGCTGACCTCCAGCGGCGGCAACACGGTGGAGTGGGCCGGCTGCAGCAACGGCGTGCGGCAGTGGTGCAGCCAGCCCTGAGACGCACGGCGGGCCGGCTCCGGGACCGCAACCCCGGAGCCGGCCGCTCTCTCTCCCGGCCCACGATCACCCCCGCCTGGCGTTTCAAGGATTGCGTCCGGCTGATCGGCTTTTTGGACCGGGCTCGGTTCGTTGTCGTGGGTGACTTTTCGAAGGCTCCCGACTTGGTGCTCTCGGCGCTCGTTCTGGCCGATCGGAAGCGGATCTCTCCCTGGGATGCTGCGATTCTGGAGGCGACCCGCAAGGCAGGTTGCGGTGTGGTCCTTTCCGAGGATCTCGGGGCCGGCCAGTCCTACGCGGGCGTCCGAGTCGAGAACCCCTTTTGAAGGCAGAGGGGGCCGAGATTCCCGCTCACCGCCACTCTTCCAAATCGATGCGCTCGAGCTCCGCGGCCATGATCGCCTCCACGGCCTCCACATCCTCCCGCCGAGCCTTTCCGAAGACAGCTCGCCAGCCCCGCTGCGTCGAGCCTCCTGAAGCGTGACGCTCCAAGTGACTCTTCAGCGCGTCGGCGACGAAGTCCTTGAGGCTCTGGCCGCCGAGCGCGGCCGTGGCCTTCGCCTTTCGGTAAAGTCCATCTGGAATCTCCAGGGTCGTCTTCATGGACCCACATTATTATAGGAGAGCGTCAACCATCGGGCTCGATGAAGGAGTGCCGACCCAGGAAGGTGCGAGAGGATTCCGGAGCAGCGCGTCGTGCCCGGCTTTCTCAACTTCCTGGGCAAGGCGACGCGGCAGTTGCGCGTCGATCAGGAAGTTCACGCTGTGAGGGAACCCAGCCGCTTGACCTGGCTGAGACGCGCGGCAAAGGCCAGGACGGCGAGAATGTCGTCGCGCTCGAGATCCTCATAATCGGCGAGGATCTCCTTGGTGGTCATTCCGGAGCTGAGCAGCTCCAGGATCGTCTCGACCGGGTAGCGCAAGCCGCGGATGGTTGGCTTGCCATGGCAGACTTCCGGATTGATCGTAATTCTGTCCAGCAGCGGCGCCATCGAGATCCACCTCAGGAGTGACAGTCTACCATTGCGCCTCCGTTCCTGGCTTCGAGCAGGAGGTGCCAGAGGACTCTTGAGAGTCTCGAACGGATGCAGAGTCGTGACCTCTCGGAGGAGAGATGCCAGAGGATTCTGAGAGGGGATTGCCTCGTAGTGCTCCTCGCCGAGACTTCCTTTGGGAGTTCCGCAACGGCAGCACCTGAGATATCCTTCGCGGGAACTCTCGGTGGCTGTCGGCGGCGGCGATGGTCGCTCCTGGTGGTGGCCTACACCTTCCGCGCGGACTTCATCCGCCTGATCTCGGCCAGGCCTGCGACTTCCCCAGAGAGAAGAGCCCGGGGAGAGAGGTGCCAGAGGATTCCTGGGTGGAAAGCAGGAAGAACAGGTCGATCGTGATGAGGGGATTTGTCGATTCGTCGAAAGCTAGAGACGGCAGCCTGCCTGAAGGAGCGGTCAGCCCGTCTCGAACGGGTTCAGAGTCGCAACCTCCAGCGGTGCAAAGTCGCGGACATTTCGGGTCACGACCACCAGGTGATGAACCATGGCCGTGGCGGCGATCAGCGCGTCAGCCATAAGGTCGTCAGACCGCCGGTGCATCAGCTTCGCCCAGACGCGGAAGATCTGCCCATCCACTGGCAGGACATTCCAGGTCTGCGCCACCTGGTCGATCCACAGCTCGATCTCGGAGGCCTTCTCAAGGTCCTGTTCACGAGTGATCTCGACCCCGGCCTGGAGCTCGCCCAGGGTCACCGCGGACAGGTGAAGGTCTTGGTCGGCAACGTCTTCGAGCCAGGCGACCACGGCTCCGTGGGGCCGCGGGCGCCTCAGCTCCGAGATGATGTTGGTGTCGAGGAGA
>JBJMGZ010000101.1:0-3010 GCA_045807605.1 Thermoanaerobaculia bacterium
CCCGGGGGGGGGGGGGGGGGGGGGGGGGGGGGGCCCTGGGATCAACCCGCGCTACGTCGACTCGCTCCCCCCGGAGGCCCGGCAGAAGCTCGTCTACCGCGCCGGCGCCTGGCTCTACAAGCTCCCCCTCCGGCTCTCTACATGGTTGGGCGCGCCGCAGCCCCCCACCGATCCGGAGAGCGCCTACCGTCCTCTCGAATCCCGCGAGGTCCAGGCAGCCCTGGCGGGCCGCTACGGCGCCGCCACCCGCAGAAGCAGCGGCGGCCAGCGCTCCCTCACCCTCTACAGCGCGATCCCGGTGCGCAGCCAGGGCCGGGTCGTGGGCGCGGTGGTCGTCTCCCAGTCCACGTTCCGCATCCTGGGGGCGCTCTACGAGGTGCGGCTCGGCATCTTCCGGGTCTTCCTCGGCTCGGTCGCGGCGGCCGTGGTCCTCACCCTGCTCGTCTCCACCACCATCGCCCGTCCGCTCCGGCAATTGAGGAACGAGGCTGCCGTCCTGCTCGACCGCCGTGGACGGCTGCGCGGCCGGTTCCGCGGCTCGCGGCGCCGGGACGAGATCGGCGATCTGGCGCGCGCCCTCGCAGAGCTGACCCGCCGCCTGGAAGCCCACCTCGCCTTCATCGAGTCGTTCGCCTCGGACGTCTCCCACGAATTCAAGAACCCGCTCGCCTCGATCCGCACCGCCACCGAGCTGCTCGCCGAGGTCGAAGACCCCACGGACCGCCAGCGCTTCCTCGCCATGGTCCAGAAGGAGGTCGCCCGCATGGAGGGCCTCCTCTCCGGAGTGCGGGAGATCACCGAGATCGACGCCCAGCTGGAGTCCGAGAAGACCCGGACCGTGGCCCTCGACGGCCTGCTGCGCGAGATCGTCGAAGGGCGATGTCTGCGCGCCGACAATCAGATCGAAATCAAGCTGGAAGCGCCTTTGGAGCCGGTCCTGGTGCGCGCCTCCCCCGAACGGCTGACCCAGGTCTTCGAGAACCTGCTGGACAACGCCGCGAGCTTCTCCCCCGCCGGCGGCACGGTCGAGGTCCGCCTCACCCGGGAGGACGGATCCGGCGTGGTGTCCTGCCTGGTGGTGGTGGACGACCGCGGCCCCGGCATTCCCGAGACCCACCTCGACCGCATCTTCGACCGCTTCTTCCGCTACCGTCCGGACGAGCCGGTTTCTCGTACGGAGGCCCGCAACGGCCATACGGGCCTCGGGCTCGCCATCGTCAAGGCGATCGTGGACGGCTATGGCGGCTCCATCGCGGCGCGGAACCGGCCGGACGGCGGCGCCCGCTTCGAGGTGCGTCTGCCCGCTTTGTCCTGAGGAACGGCCCGTATAGGCTTGGCGAGCCTTGAGCGAGCCGCCCGCCACCCGAGCTTCCCCAACCCGGCCCTGGAGCCCTTTGCGCCACCGGACCTTCCGGGCGCTCTGGATCGCCATGCTCGCCTCGAACATCGGCACCTGGCTCCAGGGCGTGGGCTCGGCCTGGCTCATGACCTCGCTGACCTCGTCGGCCGTGATGGTGGCGCTCGTCCAGGCCGCCACCAGCCTGCCCATGTTCCTGTTCTCGCTGCCGGCCGGAGCGCTCGCCGACGTCGTGGACCGGCGCCGGCTCCTTCTCGTCACCCAGACCTGGATGCTCCTGTCCGCCCTCGGCCTCTCCGCGCTCACCGCGGCCGGCCTGATGACGCCCTGGCTGCTCCTCCTCTTCATCACGCTCCTCGGCCTGGGCGCGGCCTTCAACCAGCCGGCCCAGCAGGCGAGCGTCCCCGAGATGGTGCCGCGCGAGGACCTCCCCGCCGCGGTGTCGCTCGCGAGCGTCGGCTTCAACCTGGCGCGCGCCGTGGGTCCGGCGCTCGGCGGACTGATCGTGGCGGCGGCCGGCGCCGAGGCCAACTTCCTGCTCAACGCGGCTTCCTTCCTGGGAGTCGTCGTCGTGCTCTACCGCTGGAAGCGGCCGGTCGAGACTTCCATGCTGCCGGCCGAGCGCTTCCTCGGGGCCATGCGCACGGGCGTGCGCTACGTGCGCCACTCGCCCGAGGTGAGGGCGGTGATCGTGCGCGGCTCGGTCTTCGTGCTCTGCGCGAGCTCGCTCTGGGCGCTCCTGCCGGTGGTGGCCCGCGAGCTCGGCCGGGGACCCGCGGGCTACGGCCTGCTCCTGGCGGCCCTGGGGATCGGCGCCGTGTCCGGCGCCATGGTCCTCCCCCGCCTGAGCCGCGGCGGCTCCACCGACCTGATCGTGGCGGTCTCGAACCTGGTCTTCGCCGGCGCCCTCGTGGCCCTCGGCTCCACGAGGAGCTTCTGGCTGCTGTTCGCGGCGCTGCTCGGCGCCGGCGGCGCCTGGCTCTCGCTCCTCTCCAGCCTGAACGTCGCCATCCAGATGCTGGTCCCGTCCTGGGTGCGCGGCCGGGCGCTCTCGGTCTACATGCTGTTCATCTTCGGCGGGTTGGCGGGGGGCAGCGCTCTGTGGGGAGCGGTGGCGGAGCGGCTCGGGATCTCCCTCGCCCTGCTGATCTCGGCCGGCGGCATGGTGGTGGGCCTGCTCGCCACCCTGGGCGTCCATCTGCGCACGGGCGAGGGGCTCAACCTGGCACCGTCGCGGCAGTGGCCGGCGCCGCGGATCCAGGAGCTGGAGCCCGAGCAGGGGCCGGTCCTGGTCATGCTGCGCTACCGCATCGATCCCGCGCGCGCCGCCGACTTCTCCGCCGTGATGCGCGAGCTCCGCCGCGTGCGGCTGCGCAGCGGCGCCATGCAGTGGGGACTCTTCACGGACGCGACCGAGCCCGGGCTCTACACCGAGATGTTCCTGGTGGCCTCCTGGATGGAGCACCTGCGCCAGCACGAGCGCATCACGGTGGCCGACGAGGAGGTCCGCCTGCGCGCGGGCTCCTTCCACGTCGGCCCCGAGCCGCAGGAGATCGAGCACCTGCTCGCGGACCGGGGTCGCCCGTCCGCCTAGTATCTCGTCACAACGAAAAGGAAGGATTCCGTAGGGGCGGCCCTTGTGGCCGCCCTCCG
>JBJMGZ010000102.1:0-7425 GCA_045807605.1 Thermoanaerobaculia bacterium
GACGCCATCCTGACGGTGGACCCGGCGAAGCAGCGCCTCGTGGCCGTCGCCTACCACGACCGGGAAGGGAATCTCACCCGGTTCGAGATCAAGGACTACCGGGACCTCCCGCGGCGCGGGCAGTTCTCTCCCCCGCAGGGCATCCGCTGGGAGGAGCAGTAGGAACCTTCCTTCCCTGCTCCCTCTCCCCGGCACGGGGGTAGGCCGGCCGGCGGCCGGTGAGGAGAGGGGGAATGGGATCAACTATAATCACCCGCGATGGCCACTAATGAGAACTCGTTCGACGTCGTCTCCAACGTGGACCTCCAGGAGGTCCGCAACGCCGTGAACCAGGCCGAGAAGGAGATCGTGAACCGTTATGATCTCAAGAAGGCCGCGGTCTCCCTCCGCCTGGAAGGGGAGGAGATCGCCCTGGAGGCGGCGGACGAGTATTCGCTCAACCAGGCGCTGGAGGTGCTGAAGACGAAGATGGTGCGGCGCGAGGTGCAGCTCAAGTCGCTGCGCTACGGCAAGGTCGAGCCGGCCAGCGGCGGACGCGCGCGCCAGAAGATCACCCTGCAACAGGGCATCCCCACGGAGACCGCCAAGAAGCTCGTGGCCGAGATCAAGCAGCGCAAGCTCAAGGTCCAGGCGGCCATCCAGGGGGACACCGTCCGCGTTTCGGGCAAGAACCGCGACGATCTCCAGACGGTCATCGCGGTCCTGAAGGCCCTCGATCTGGACGTCCCACTCACGTTCACCAACTACCGCTCGGTGTGAGACTCCCCTTGAGAAGCAACCCGCTCCGCCGGCTCCTGCCGGCACCGCTGCCTCTCTGGCTGCTCCTGTGCCTGGTGGCCGCCCCCTCGTTCGGCGCCCGCTACGAGCAGGGCCAGCGCGTCCAGGTCACCGGCATCGTGGCCGACAGGAACGGCCGGCCGCTCGAAGGCATCAACGTCTCCCTGGAGGCGTCGCGCAGCTATTTCAGCCTGCGCCAGCTCCGCAAGACCGCGGCCGACGACGTCCGCCGGGTCAGCGCGGTCACCAACGCCCAGGGCGAGTACACGGTCGAGTGGCCGTGGGACAGCTACTTCAACCACTTCGAGCTGGTCTCCGGCGTCAAGGTCCGCAAGGGCAAGGAGGACCGCATCGAGGAGCTGGCCCGGGAGGACGTCACGAAGCGGCTCCTGTCGGGCAGCCCCGTGGTAGTGTCCCCGGTCGTCGAGAACACGAAGTTCCTGGACTCGCTGCGCCAGTTCCTTGCCATGGTGCGCAGCACCGACGAGCAGAGGACGTACGAGGAGATGGGCAGGCCGGACAAGGTGAAGCGGCTGGAGTACCCCGATCACGTCGAGGACTCCTGGTGGTATTTCGAGAGCGGCCGCGTCTACCGCTTCCGGGATGGGCGCCTGGAGCAGGTCGTCCCGTTCACTCCCGTGCCGGGAGCTCCGGGAGCCTGACTTGCAGAACCCTCCGCTCCTCGATTCGAAGCCGGCTGACGCCAAGGCGGTCCATTCCGCCCTGGCCGGGCGCTTCCTGGACCTCGTCGCCGGCAAGCTGACCGCGACCGAGGAGGTGTTCCGCCGGCACCTGGATTCGGACGTCCCGTTCATCCACCACGCCGGCGACTACATCTCCAACGGCGGCGGCAAGCGGGTGCGTCCGGCCCTGCTGCTGCTCGCGGCCCGCCTCCTCGGCCACGACGGCGACGAGGAGGTCACGTACGGCGCGGTGGTGGAGCTCATCCACACGGCCACGCTGATCCACGACGACATCATCGATCACGCCGGCCTGCGCCGCGGCCAGCCGACGCTCAACAACCTGTGGGGCAACAACCTCACGGTGCTCCTGGGCGACTGGATCTACACCAAGGCCATGCAGATGGCGCTGAGCCACGGGCAGATCGAGGTCATCCAGCGCCTCTGCGATGCCACCCTCAGGATGACCGAGGGGGAGCTCCTCGCGTTCCAGCGCCTGGGAGCGATCGATCTCACGGTGGACGAGTACTTCGAGATCATCGACCGCAAGACCGCGCACCTCTTCGCCGCGGCCTGCTCGATCCCGAGCCTGATCCCGCCGCAGCGCCCCGAGGCCGGCCAGGTGCTCGCCCGCTACGGCCGCGCCCTGGGCATCTGCTTCCAGCTCGTGGACGACCTGCTGGACTTCACGGCGCGGGAGAGCGAGCTCGGCAAGCCGGTGCTGTCGGACTTGAAGGAAGGCAAGCTCACGCTGCCGCTGATCCTCCTTCTGCCGCGGGTCTCGGCCGCGGAGCGCAAGCGGATCGAGATGGTCCTGGAGGACCGCAGCTTCGCGCGCGTCTCGCCGCAGGAGATCCTCGACCTCGTCCGCGTCCAGGGGACGCTGGAGGAGGTCACGGAGATGGCCGAGAGCTACGCCGCCGCGGCCCGGCAGGAGCTAGCGGCCTTTCCGCCCTCGGACGCCCGGGACGCGCTGGAGCTCACGCCAGATTTCGTCCTGCACCGGCGTTCGTAGCGGCGGCGGCTCGATCCCGAACACACCCTCGATCTTCGGCGCTCCGTCCGCGAGGAAGCCGGCGGCTTTCACCGGGTCCACCTGGAGCACCCGGGCGGCGAGCGGGCGGTCTCCGATCACCAGGACGTAGCGGAAGCGGCGCGGACGGACGTCCATCCAGGAGCGCCGGCCGGTCATGGCCAGGACCGCTCCCGCGGGCCGCTCGAGGAGCGGATCGGGCGGACGGACGCCGGTGAAGAAGAGCGCCTTCCTCAGCCCCTCCTCGGCCGGCATGTTCAGGACCAGGTAGCCGGTGACCTCGCGGCCCCAGTCGAAGAGCGCCATGCGCTGGACGGAGGTGGGCGGGAGGGCCGGCATGCGCGGCGGGGGGATCCGGGTGCCCGCGACCGGCTGCCCCTGGATCAGCTCCGAGAAGCGCGGGCGCGCCGGTCCGACCTCGGGCCTGCCCCAGCGCCCGATGGGCGGCAGCCCCCAGGAGAACGCCGGCTCGCTCGGAAGGCCGCCGCTCGGACCGAGGGGAATCCAGCCGCGCAGGAGCCCGAAGTGATGGCGCTCGAAAATCCGCCAGTCGCCGTCGGTCTTCAGGAGGGTCTTGCCATCGCCGTCCTGGAGCACCGCCAGGAAGCCGCCCGCCCCGCGGTCGCTCCGCAGCTCCGCGATCAGGCGGTTGCCGCCGACCTGGAGGAGATCGCCCACCTCGTAGGCGTCCAGCTTCGCCACCGGCGGTCCGGAGTCCATCGGGACGTACTGGCCGGCGCCGATCCGCTTGCCGTTGAGAGTGAGGACGTACTCGGGATCGGCCAGCGCGAGCAGCCGCGCCCGGCCCGGGACCTCGTCCAGGAAGAAGTCGCGGACGGCGTAGAAGGCGGCGGGACGGCGGTCGGTCCGCTCCCGCTCCACCCAGATCCACTGCGCGCCTCCCGTGGGCAGGGTCAGCCGCGCGATGACGGCCGACACCGCCCGGGTGCCGAGGGCCAGCAGCCCCACGGCGATCACCAGGAGGATGGACATCCGGAGCCAGTAGCGCCGGGAGGGGGGTGGGGGGGTCACAGGGGGAATCTACCTCACCGGGTCAGTTCGCGTACCCCAGCGCCTTGAGCCGGTCGAGCGTCCCCTTGTCCACGGCCGGCTCGCCCGGCCTGCTCTCGTCGCGGTTCTTCTTGACCCAGGCGAGGAGCCGCTCGCGCAGCCAGGCGGCTTCCAGGTCCCCCTCGCCCGCGAGGTTGACCCGCTCGCCCGGATCCTTCTCCAGGTCGAAGAGGTACTCCGGCTCGCGGGTGCGGCCCAGAGCGTCCCCCTGCCCCCACTGGGAGCCGGTCCGCGGCGCCCAGACCACCTTCCAACGGCCGTGGAGCGCGGAGTAGATCCCCCCCCTCACGCTGGAGGCGGCGGCCATGTGAACGTAGTCGCCGGTCTCTCCCGCGGCCACCTGGAGCAGCGGCCTGCCGTGGCTCTCTCCCTTCAAACCGGCCAGCTCCAGGAGGGTCGCGTGGAGGTCGAGGCTGTCCGTGCGCTCCTTGACCGCGGCGGGCTTGAGCCGGCCGGGCGCCCAGAGAACGAGGGGGATGCGGAGCTGCTCCTCGAACAGGGTGAAGCCGTGCAGGACGCCGCCGTGCTCGAAGTGCTCCTCCCCGTGGTCCGCGGTCAGGGCGACCAGGGTCTCGCCGGGCGGCGCCCAGGCCGCGAGCTGCGCGAGGAACCCGGCCAGCTCGGCGTCGTTGTAGGCGATCGAGCCGGTGTAGAGGCCGCGCAGGCGCTGCCGGTCGGCCGGGCTGGTCTTGCGCCGCCGCTGCTTGACGTCGGAGAGCGTCTCGGTGCTGCCGTCGATGTCCGACGGGATGCCCGCGGTGTAGCGCGAGCGGTACGGCTCGGGCGGGTCGTAGGGGTTGTGCGGGTGGATCGTGTGCAGGTAGAGGAACGCCCGCTCGCCCTTCGGAAGGGTGGCCAGCCATTTCAGCGCGGCGGCGTGGGCGCGGGCGGCGTTGTCGTTCCACGGCGGCTTCTCCGCCGCGCTGTAGCCGTCGATCAGGACCTCCTCGGCCACGTGCTCGAAGCCCCGGTCCGTGCCGTAGGCCGGGCTGACGTAGACGTTGCCCGAGAAGAGGCCGGTGCGGTAGCCGGCGGACCTGAACAGCTCGGCCAGGGTGGCGCCGTCCGCGGCATCGAGCTTCCAGCCGCCCCGCGAGACGAAGGTATGGCCGGTGAACAGCGCCTTCGTCGAGGGGATCGTGTTCGGGGCGACGCTGCGGTGGTTGCGGAACGTCATCCCTTCCCGGGCCAGCCGGTCGAAAGTCGGAGAGACCCCCGCCGGCCCGCCCAGGTGGCCCACGAAGTCGGCGCGCAGGGCGTCCATCACGTAGACGACGACCAGCCGGGGCTTGGGGAAGGAGGGCTCCGCCGCAGTTTTCTCTATCGTCTTTTTTTTACGAAGCCCCAGCTTCGCCCAGCGGGCCGGAGGTCCCTCGCCGCGGGCGCGGAGACGGATGCGCACCCAGCCGTCCGTCTCCCCCAGGGGGAGCTCGACGGCCTTGTCCCCGAAGAGCCGGTTCCAGAAGCTGGGGGTCCACGAGAAGTGGCGGACCGGGGAGCCGTCCTCGTTCTCGACGGTCAGCTCGAAGCGCTGATCGGGGCGGGGATCGTCCGGCGGGACGAAGGTGCCCACGAGCTCGGCACCGGGGGAGACCCGCCGCGCGATGTCGACCAGCGACTCGCCGGCCTGGATGATGTCGGCGCCGCGCGAGGACACCTTTCCCGCGGGCAGGAACGGCCGGATGGCGCCGGCGAGCACCTTCACCTGCGGCTCGAAGGCGAGGTCCACGTTGATCCGCCCCTCGGGCAGGTCGGAGGGAAGACGGATCTCGGTGGGATCGGCCACCGGGAAGGAGCCGAGGTCGCGGCCGGCCGCCTTCACCCGCACCGTGCCCCCCGCGCCCGATACCGCGGGCGGCTCCTCCAAGTCGATGGCGAGCGTCCGGGGCCGGCCGGCCAGGTTGACGATCTGGAGGCGGGCGTGCGGGACCTGGGGCGTGAGCAGGATCTGCTTGCCCTTCTTCGAAGACCACCATCCGGTCAGGAAGCGGTTCCCTCCCAGGGCCGGAGGCCGGGCGATGACTCGCTCCTCGACCAGGGCGTCGGGGGCGTGCTCGCCGTCCATCAGCAGGCGGACGGCGCCGGGCTCTTCTCCGCAGGAGAATGCGACGAGGGCCAGCAGGCAAAGAAGGAATTGGCGCCACATCGGGCGCGGAGGATAGCATTTGACACTCCCCCATCGAACGGTTTAGATTCGGTCGTGCACCCCTCCGCTGCTCCCGGACAGACAACCTCGGGAATCATTGGCGCCATCCCGGCCCGTTATGCCTCGACACGGCTGCCCGGCAAGCCGCTCCTGCTCATCGCGGGACGGCCCATGATCGAGCATGTCTACGAGCGCGTTTCGCGGGCCCGCGGGCTCGACCGGATCGTGGTGCTGACCGACGACGAGCGCATCGCCCGCGCCGTCGAGGGCTTCGGCGGCGAGTGGGAGATGACGCCGGCCGAGTGCGCGAGCGGCACCGACCGCATCGCCCATGCGGCCCGGCAGTGGAACGCCGCGGCCGTGGTCAACATCCAGGGGGACGAGCCGCTGATCGATCCGGAGGCGGTGTCGCGGATCGCCGATCACCTGGCGGGCCATCCGGACGATCCGGTCGTCACCCTGGCGGCCGAGGCGGAGCCTGAGGAGATGGGCAATCCCAACGCGGTCAAGGTCGTGCTCGACCTAGCCGGCTATGCCCTCTACTTCAGCCGGTCTCCGCTCCCGTACCCACGGCAGGAGGGCGGAGCGGCCCCGCTCAAGCACCTGGGGATCTACGGCTACCAGCGCGAGGCCCTGCTCCGCCTCGCGGCACTGCCCCAGACGCCGCTCGAGCGGAGCGAGTCGCTGGAGCAGCTCCGGGCGCTGGAGAACGGCCTGCGCATCCGCGTGCTCAAGGCCGGAAGGACCTCCCCCGGGGTGGACACGCGGGAAGACCTGGAACGAGTCGAGCGTCTGCTGGGAAAGATTTGACGAACCGACCGACGATGGTACCTAGGAAACCGGAGGAGAAACCATGGCAACCAAATACATCTTCGTCACCGGCGGCGTCGTTTCCTCCCTGGGCAAGGGGGTCGCCGCGGCCTCCGTCGGCGCGATCCTGGAAGCGCGGGGCTTCTCCGTCACCCTGCTGAAGTTCGATCCCTACGTCAACGTCGATCCGGGGACCATGTCCCCCTACCAGCACGGCGAGGTGTTCGTGACCGACGACGGGGCCGAGACCGACCTCGACCTCGGCCACTACGAGCGCTTCACCCACATGGTCGCCAGCAAGCGCCACAACTACACCACGGGCAAGATCTACCAGTCGGTGATCGAGAAGGAGCGGCGCGGCGACTACCTCGGCAAGACCGTCCAGGTCGTCCCCCACATCACGGACGAGATCATGGAGGCCCTGCGCAGGGTGGCCGGCGACAACGACGTGGTCATCGTCGAGATCGGCGGCACGGTGGGCGACATCGAGTCGCTCCCCTTCCTCGAAGCCATCCGCCAGTTCCGCCTGGAGATCGGCCGCGGCAACGCGGTCAACATCCACCTGACGCTGGTCCCCTACATCGCCGCCGCCGACGAGCTCAAGACCAAGCCCACCCAGCACTCGGTGCGCGAGCTGCGGGAGATCGGCATCTCGGCCGACATCGTGCTCTGCCGCGTGGACCGCGCCCTGCCCGAGGACATGAAGAAGAAGATCGCGCTCTTCTGCAACGTCGATTTCCGGGCGGTCATCGCGGCCCGGGACGTGCCGACGATCTATGAAGTGCCGCTCATGTTCTGCCGCGAGGGGCTGGACGACGTGCTCCTCGAGCTGCTGAGCCTCCCCCACTACGACCGCGACCTCTCCCGCTGGGAGAGCCTGGTGTCGCGGGTGAAGAACCCCCATCACA
>JBJMGZ010000103.1:0-4110 GCA_045807605.1 Thermoanaerobaculia bacterium
GGTGAGGATTTTCTGGCCGCCGCCTGTTTTCTGCTACAGTACGCCCCGGAGGCTGTGCCATGCCCGAAGCGTTTCCGTACCAGAAGAAGATCGAGATCGACAAGCCGCCGCGCGCCAAGGCGCCGAAGCAGCTCGCGGTGATCGACCAGACCGGCTGCACCGGCTGCGAGGCCTGCATCTCGTTCTGCCCGGTGGACTGCATCGAGATCGTCCCCGGCCCCGAGTTCCGCGACTTCATGAAGCTCGTGGAGGTCGACCTGGAGCGCTGCATCGGCTGCCAGCTCTGCGCCCGCTACTGCCCCTGGGAGACGATCAACATGTGGGGGTACGAAGAGGGTGTCGCGATCGCGCCCGAGCACACCGTGCGCTCGCTGATCTACGAGTACGACCCCGAGCAGATGCACGAAGCGGCGGAGAGCCGCCGTGCCTCCTGAGGGGGGCTTCGATCCCGAGCTGGACGCCGCTTTGAAGCGCGTCCTCCAGGTCATCTACAAGGACCACCCCCTCAAGGCCAACCAGATCCTGGTGCTCGCCGCCGAGCTGCAGCGGCTCGGCGTCCACCGCCTGGTGGAAGAGCACATCTCCAAGTTCCAGAGCCATTTGAGCGGCGGCGCACGGCTGCCGAGCTAGCCCGCCGTGGGCGCCGACCTCCCGACGGACCCCGGTTGGGACGCCCTGGCGCGGACGGCCAGGGGCGACACCGGCGCGTTCACCGGCCTGGTGGAGGCCCATCAGGAGCGCCTGCTCCGCCTCTGCGAGCGCCTGCTCGGCGATCCGGAGGAGGCCCGCGACGCCGCTCAGGAGGTCTTCCTCAAGGCGTTCCGCAAGGCCGGCGAGGTCCGCCCCCTGGGCCAGGTGTACACCTGGCTCTACCGCATCGCCATGAACCTCTGCCTCAACAAGCTCAGGCGACGCAGGCTGGTGCGCTTCCTGCGCCTCGAGGCCGATCCCGAAGAGCCGGACGCGCCGGCTTTCGATCCCCCCGACGCCGCGCCCGATCCGGCCTCCGCGCTGGAGTCCCGGCGGCGTTGGAGTGCCACCCGCAAAGCGATCGCGAAGCTCCCGGACAACCAGCGGGCGGTCCTGATCCTGGCCCGTTTCGAGGGTTTATCCTACCGGCAGATCGCCGAGGTGCTGGGCATCACCGAGGGCGCGGTCGAGAGCCGCCTCTTCCGGGCGATGCGCAGGATCGAGGCGACCGAGGGCCGGGAGGATGCGCAGGAAAAGGGCGCTGCGCGGGTTTCAAGGACTGAGGGCAAGAGATGAACCGGAGGATGGAGTCGAACCTGATGCGTCTCCTCCACGGCGAGCTGTCGCCGGAGGAGGTCCGCGACCTGCGTACGCGGATCGAGCGCGATCCCGCCTTGAAGGAGGAGTACCGCCGTCTCCGGGCGACCTGGGAGGGGCTCTCCCTGCCGCCGTCCGCGCCCGTCCCTCCCGGCTTCGCGCAGCGGGTCGCGGCGCGCACTCGGACGGAGCAGGCCGGCCTCGCCTGGAGCCTCGCCCCGGGCTGGGTGCGCGCCACCGCGGCCGCCGCCCTGGTGATCGGAGCCGCCGTCGGGGCCGGCGTCGGCGAGGTCTGGCCGATTGGCGAGACGAAGCCCGCCGCGGTCACGCAGGCGGCCGATCCAAAGACGGTCGAGACCGCCGATGAGATCGACGGCAGCCTGGCCGAGGGCTACTGGACGGCCATGGACGAGCTGGACGGTGGGGCCTCCGAGAGCGAAGAGGTCCTGCCGTGAGGCGTTGGTGGGTGGTGATTGCCCTCCTGCTCTCGCTGGGGGTGAACCTGGGGCTCGTCGCGGCCGTGGCCACGCGCCGGATCGCGGCGCGCCACGGACAGGATCCGGAAGGTCCCCCTCCCCCGCGGCCGGACGGTCCGAGTCCTGAAGGTCCGGGTCCGCAGGACCTTGGGGACGAGCCGCTCCCCCGCTTCCGGCGCATGGCCGACCATCTCGGGCTGGAAGGGCAGCAGCGGCAGCGGTTCCTCGAGCTTCAGCGCCAGCTCTTCGAGGAGACCTTGCGGGTCCGCATGCGCCAGGCCGAGACCCAGCGCGAGGTGCGGCGCGAGCTGGTCTCCCGCGAGCCCGACCGGGAGCGCATCAACACCCTGCTCCAGCAGTCCGCCCGCGACTTCCTGACGCTGGAGCAGGCGCTGGCCAAGAACATCGTCGCCACCCGCTCCATCCTGAGCCCCGACCAGGAGGAGGAGTACCTGCGGTTCATCGCCCGCATGCGCCCCCCGGGCATGGGAGGCTTCGGCCCGCAGCAGCAGCAACAGCCCCCGCGCCGTCGCCTGCCCCCGATGAGGGGCGGGCGCTTCCCCCGTGAGCGGAGGGAGTTTCCGGAGGACGGGCCGCCACCGGAGGGCGAAGGCCCGCCCGAGGTGTTCTAAAGGACCAAAAGGACTTAGAGCGTGTCTCGAAAGTCCCGTCGCTCGTTCTTCACGCCCCGAAGGGGCAGAGGCATAATAGGGGTAGGGAGAGCCGGTTGAGTTCCCGGCCCCCCCTCCCTCCGAACCGGACTTGCGGATCTCCCGCATCCGGCTCTCCGGTTGGTGGTTTTACCTCGGGGAGGATTGACGGACCTGAGCATAGGCTGTGACGTAGGAGAACAACCCAAGCTCAGCAAAGTAGGCGTTGGGCCACCGATGGTGATCCTTGCCGCGGCCACGTCCCCGCTTACCCTGGCGCCGACGCAGGATGCTCCGAAGACGCATCCGCACCCACTTGTCCAGAGGCAGAAACGTGGTCTGGTGGCTGTGTTTGAAGTAGTCAAACCAGCCCCGTCTCACCTGGTTGACCGACTTGACGATCGCGAGCAGACTCTGCCCACTCGTGCGCCGGGTCTGCTGACGGATCGCGTCCTTATGCTTCTTCAGGCTCTTCTTGCTCGGCCATCGAAGGCCACGCTCGAAGTGGTACCCGAGGAAGTCGAAGCCACCCGGCTGGGTGGCATCGACGATCCGAGTCTTGTCGGGATGGAGCTGCAGACCGGCTGACGCCGTCCACCTCTCCAATTCCGCCAGCGCTTGGAGGGCCTCGTCTCGATTCCGACACAGTACGACCAAGTCATCGGCATAGCGCACCATCTCATACCCCAGACCGGCCATCACGTGGTCGAGTGGGTCTAGATAGAGGTTGGACAGCAAAGGGCTGATCACCGCTCCCTGCGGAGTTCCCTCCTCGGGAGTCCAACTCGCCAGCCCTTCCATCACCTCCTGGCTCAAGAAGGACGAGACCAGATCCAGCACGCGCCCATCCGTGACTTTCGCCTTTACCCGCTCCATGAGACCGGAGTGGGGAATCGTGTCGTAATAGCTCCGCAGGTCGGCATCCACCACTTCGGTGTAGCCGGCCTTGAGCAGCTCTTCGACCCGGCGCAAGGCGTCTTTGTTGCTCCTCTGCGGGCGAAACCCGTAGCTCTGGGCTGCAAAGTCTCGCTCGAAGATCGGCTCCAAGACCTGGCGCACGGCACCTTGCACCACCCGGTCGCGAACCGTCGGTATTCCCAGAGGGCGTTTCTCCGGGCTTCCCGGTTTGGGAATCCACACCCGCCGGATCGCCTGCGGACGGTAGCTACCGTCCCGAAGGCGCCCTCTGAGCTCTTCCAGGTTCTCCTCCAGATGATGCCCGAACTGCTCGATCGTCTCATGGTCTACCCCGGAGCTGCCCCGATTCCGCCTGACCTGCTTATAGGCGGCGCGAAGGTTCCCCGGCTCGTAGACCTTGTCGATCAGACTGAACCACTTACCTCCTTTGACCCCGTTTTCCAGGGCCGTCAACATGCGCTCGCTCCAGACACTCGGTTCCACCCAGGACCAACGACCCTGAGTTTCTCCGGCTTGTTTAGCCCTTTCGGGCACTGACGCTCGGTTGACTTCCGCTTGCTTGGACTTCACGCATCCACCTTCCTGGCCCCCTTTGCTCCACGCCCGTTACGGCGCTTCCCAGCTCTTATGAGGCCTCTGACTTCTCGGCAAGGTCTCCGCCCCCGCCGAGCTCTCCCTGCTTCACGCCACACACCCTTTGAGAACCATTCTGCCTTCAACCACCCAACGTCCCCCATCGCCGCTTTCTCACGCTACCCCTCAGCTCGATGGGTCTCCCT
>JBJMGZ010000104.1:0-9343 GCA_045807605.1 Thermoanaerobaculia bacterium
AGCCTGGGAGGTGACATGGACGAGGATCTCGCCACCCTGTCCCGAGAGGAGCTGATCGCCGAGGTGGGTCGGCTTCGCGCGGGGATCAGGGCGCACCGTGACAGCAGCGGTCAGGAGCTCTGCTGGCATCATCCCGCGCTCTGGGGATTGCTGCCGGAAAAGACGGACCCGATCCCGACGGTTCCGGAGTGGCCCCAGTTCCTTCAGGGCTGCATCCGCTATCGCCAATCCCTGGATGAGCAGGCGCCCGATGCGCCAAGGTCCACACAGGTCTTCTCAGGTTGAGAGAGCAGCCCACAGCCGGTGCTACGAGAAGCGGCTCACGGGATGGAGACCGGTTTCGATCGCCGCAGCTCGAAGCCGCGCAAGACGGCGTAGGATGGCGCCCGCCAGGCAAGGAGGATGGAACGACGATGAGGTTCTTCGGACTCGGCAGACGATTCGGGCGAAGGCTTTCGGCGGAGGAGATCCTTCGCAGGAAGGCCGCCGTCGTCGAGCGCCACGGCCCCTGGACGGCGCACAACGCCAGGCTGTGCGACTCCGTGTGGACGATCAAGGAAGGCGTGGTGAACTTCGACGAGAAGACGCGGCGGGCCGTACAGATCGCTCACGATTTCTTCGGCCCGGATCTCTCAGGTTTGAAGGTGCTCGACCTCGGCGCCGGGGAGGGCGGCCTGTCCCTGGAGTTTGCCCGGCAGGGCGCGAAGGTGGTCTACGTCGACGGCCGGGAGCACAACGTCGCCAAGGCGCGCTTCGTCGCCGAGGTCCTCGGCATTCAGGGCATCCGGTTCCTGTGCGAGGACGTCCGCAACCTGCCCGACTTCCCGCACAAGTTCGACCTGGTGCTCTGCTACGGATTGCTGTACCACCTCGAAGCCGCCGCGGCGTTCAACCTGCTCGCGCGGATTCACGAGATGACGTCGCGGGTGGCGGTGGTCGACACGCACTTCAGCCTGGCCCGGGAACGGAGCGAGGAGCTCGGCGGCGAAACCTATTCCGGCCGCGGCTTTCAGGAGTATCCGGACGGCGTGACCACCGCCGACATGGCCAATGCCGTCTGGTCTTCGATCGGCAACGTCACGTCCTTCTGGTTCACCCGGCCGTCGCTGGTCAACCTGCTGAACCGGGTCGGGTTCTCGACGGTGTACGAGGTCGCGGGTCCGCTCGTGTACGACTTCCACAACCGGGAGACCGACGTTCGTTCCAAGTACGCCGACCGCGGCACCTTCGTCGCCGTCCGCGGAGCGCAGGCCCGGGTCCTCACCTCCCCCGAGGTCAACCGGCTGCCGCCGCGACCCTGGCCGGAAGACCTCGGCGAGCCGTCGATCACGACCCCGTAGCCGTCAGCTAGACGAGGCTCAGGAGGTCGTGCCGGACGGCAGCATAACGGATATACTCCCTGCCGAGCCCCGCTCCCCGCGGGGTCCTCCAGACAAGGACAACATCGCGTGGCGCTGACCTCGACGGTCTACAACCTCGACGTCTCTTTCGCGGATGCCGACCGCGGCGTCTACGAGGATCTGGCGTTGCGCGTGGCCCTGCATCCGTCCGAGACGCTGGAGTTCATGCTCGCCCGGGTGCTGGCCTACTGCCTGGAGTACGAGGAGGGGATCGCCTTCTCGCGCGGCGGCGTCTCGGATCCCGACGAGCCGCCGGTGCGGGTGGTCGATGCCACCGGCCGCGTCAAGACCTGGATCGAGATCGGCACGCCCGACGCCGAGCGGCTCAACAAGGCGGCCAAGGCCGCGGACCGCGTCGCCGTCTACACCCACAAGAACCCGGCCGCCCTGCTGCGCCAGCTCGCCGGCCGCCGCATCCACCGGGCGGCCGAGATCCCGATCTACGCCCTGGACCGCACGCTGATCGCGGAGACGATCCCGCTCCTCGACCGCCGCACGTCGATGAGCGTCTCCGTCAGCGGCGGGGAGATCTACCTGTCCGTCGGCGGCCGCAGCCTTTCCGGCCCGGTGACCGAGCACCGGATCGACCTGCCGAACTGAAAGACCGAATTGAAAGGGAGACAGCCGACCATGATCGAGACCCAGACGTCCGCCGAGACCGACCTGCGCTATCCGACCGGACGTTTCCGGAAGGTGGCATCGCTGACCCCGGAGCAGCGCGAGACGGCGATCGAGGCGATCGCGGCCACGCCGGTCCGCGTGCGTGCCGCCATCCTCGGCCTCACGCCGGAGCAGCTCGACACGCCCTACCGCGAGGGCGGCTGGACCGTGCGCCAGCTCCTCCACCACATCCCGGACAGCCACCTCAATGCCTACGTCCGCTTCAAACTGGCCCTGACCGAGGACAACCCCACGATCAAGACGTACGAAGAGGCGCGCTGGGCGGAGCTGGAGGACAGCCGGACCACGCCCGTCGAGGTCTCGCTGGCCCTCCTCGAAGCGCTCCACGACCGCTGGGGCCGCCTCCTGCGCTCGCTCGCTCCCGGGGACTTCGCGCGCACGCTCAACCATCCGGACCACGGCCCGATGACGCTGGATGCCCTGCTCGCCCTCTATGCCTGGCACGGCCGGCACCACGTGGCCCATATCACCGGGCTGCGCCAGCGCATGGGCTGGAGCTAGGCCCGGGGACACACGGACACACGGACGAGCACGGACTCACACGGACGAACACGGACCTGGCGACTGGCGGCAAGCTGTCCGGCAGCCTTCAGGTCCGTGAAAGTCCGTGTTCGTCCGTGTGAGTCCGTGTATCCGTGCGCCCCCCCGAAATACTTCCCTCCCCAGGGCCACTCCAGGTAGAGAGGGGCGCCGGCCGTTCCGTTCCCTGGGACTCCCCCATGGTCCCTGTCCCCCCGCGGCGCCCCTCTCGCACTTCTACCCGCTCCGGTGACGTAAGCTGACCGCGGCAGAACCTCATCGTCTATCCTTCGTAACAGGTCCAAACCCTGGATGGAGGAACCCTGCATGCGCCGAACGCTCGCCACCGCCGCCGTCCTCTCCCTCGCCGCCGCTCCTCCGCCCACCGACGTCCAGCCGGTCAAGGACGTCTACCAGGGAATCGAGGTCGTGGACCCCTACCGCTGGCTCGAAGGGAGCGCGGCGCCGGAGATGCCGAAGCCCGATCCCGCGCTCGACGCGAAGGTCGGCGCCTGGACCGACGCCCAGAACGCCTACGCCCGCGCCATCCTCGACAACCTGCCCGGCCGCAAGGAGCTGGCAGCGCGCATCCAGGCTCTCACCGGCAAGTCGGCGTTCCGCACTCCTCCCGCCGTGCGCGGCGCCCGGATGTTCTTCCTCCAGGGCGGCGCGGAGCAGCAGCAGCCGATGCTCATGATGGAGGAGATGATGGAGGAAGGCGAAGCTCCGCCGCGCGCCCTCGTCGATCCCATCCTCCGCGACCCGAGCGGCCTGACCACGATCGGCTGGTTCGAGCCGAGCCCCGACGGCCGGCTCGTGGCCGTGGGCCTCTTCCGCTCCGGCGACGAGAACGCCACCCTTCATCTCGTCGAGACCGATACCGGCAAGTCGCGGCCGGACGAGATCCGCAACAAGGTGCGCGAGGTGGACTGGCTGCCGGACGCCTCGGGCTTCGTCTACAACAATCTCGAAGACCTGAAAGACCCCTACTCGCGCCGCATCCGCTTCCACAAGGTCGGGACCGACTCGAAGGAGGACCGCGTGCTCCTGGAGCAGCCCAAGGAGGGGCCGGCCGCCTCCACCTGGGGGCCGTTCGGCCACCTGAGCCGCGACGGACACTGGCTGATCCTCGGGCAGTGGACCGGGAGCAACAGCAACGACCTCTGGGTGATGGATTTCCGGCAATGGCTGAGTATCGGCGATAGCGGAAAAGCCGAGCACCGGCCCATCCTCGTGGGCAGGAACGCCCAGGCCGGCCTGCCCGACGTCTACCGCCAGATCGATCCGATCGTGGGCAACACGTTCTACATGAGCACGACCCTGAACGCGCTCAACCGCAGGGTCGTGAAGGTGGACCTCGAGGACCCGTCGCCGGAGCGCTGGCGCGAGCTGATCCCGGAGAGCAAGGACCCTCTCGTCGGCCTCTGGCAGATCGGCGATCTCCTGACCGCCACCTACCTCCACGACGCGACCACGCGCATCGAGCTCTTCGAGCTGGACGGCACGCCGCGCGGTCCGCTGGCCCTGCCCGGCCTGGGCTCGGCGGACCTCGGCGGCAACCCGAAGAGCCCGATCGGCTGGCTCGCCTACACCAGCTTCAACGAGCCGGCCGGCATCTACCGGGTGGACCTGCGCACAGGGGAACGCAAGCTCTGGTGGCGCGAGGAGGTCCCCTTCGACCCGTCGGGCCTGGAAGTCAGGCAGATCGAGTACCCGTCGAAGGACGGCACCCGGGTGACGATGTTCGTGATCCACAAGAAGGGCTTGAAGCTCGACGGCTGCAACCCCACGATCCTGGACGGCTACGGCGGCTTCGCCATCAACATCACGCCGTACTTCGACGCCGCCCACATCCCCTGGTTCGAGGAGGGTGGCGTCTACGCCTACCCCAACCTGCGCGGCGGCGGCGAGCGCGGCGAGGCCTGGCACGAGGCCGGGATGTTCGAGCGCAAGCAGAACGTCTTCGACGACTTCCTCGCCGCGGCCGAGTGGCTGATCGCCAACGGCTACACGCGGCCGGAGCGGCTCGGCATCACCGGCGCCTCGAACGGCGGCCTGCTCACGGGCGCCGCGCTCACGCAGCGCCCGGAGCTCTTCTCCGCCGTGTTCGCCGGCGTTCCGCTCATGGACATGCTGCGCTTCCACCACTTCCTGCGCGCCAGGAACTGGGTGAGCGAGTACGGCTCGAGCGCCGACCCGAAACAGTTTCCATACCTGCGGCGATACTCGCCCTACCACAACGTAAAGAAAGGGATCAAATACCCGGCCGTGCTCCTGACCGCGGGCGAGAAGGACGACCGCGTCCACGCCCTCCACGCGCGCAAGATGACGGCGCTCCTCCAGGCCGCCACCGCGAGCGATCCGACGCAGGAGCCGATCCTCCTCCAAGTCGAGCGCGAAGCCGGCCACGGCATGGGAGCGCCGATCGACATGCAGATCCGCCGGGTGGTGGACGAGCTCAGCTTCTTCCGCTGGCAGCTCGGGATGGGAAAACCTTGTAAACCCTGACGGAGGGGGCTCCGAACCGTATATGACTATGACTCTATAGCGCTGCCTTTTTTAAATACTCCGGTATAGTGACAGCGTTCCAGGCAGGAGACACGGCGCGTGTCAGCACCGTCGAGGCTAGCACCGCGGCGCGCCCGATCAGCTAGAATTATGACGACTGCAAAAATCCAAGGCTCTCGCATCTTCCTGTGGGGTTTCGCCATTCTGGCGGCGGCATGGGCCGCCGCAGGGCAACCGCCGGTGCCGGCGGCCGGGGAGGAGAGCTCCGATCCGGCGCTCGCCCGCCTCGATGCCCGCCTCCAGTCGCAGCCCGACGACCTCGAAGCGCTGGCGCAGCGGGCCCGTCTGCGCGACGCCAGGGGCCTGCCCATGGCGGCGTACGTCGATCGGCTGGAGATCCTGCGGCGGCGTCCCGGCGATGCCGGCGATGCCGACGTGGCGCGCCTCGCCGCCGACGACCTGGCCGCCGCAGGAGCGCCGCAGGCGGCGGCCGCCTTCCTCGAGCGCTACCCGGCGGCGCTCTCGGGCGAGGCCGGCGCCGCCCTCGCCCGCCGTGTCGCGGGCGACCTGGCCGCCCGCCGCATCCGCTGGGGTTGGGCCGAACCGGTGTTCGATCCTGCCCAACGGCGCCACGAGGCCGCGGCGGCCATCGCCATGCTCGAGCCGATGCACGAGCGGGACCCCGAGGATCGACGGGCGACCGGCGACCTCCTGCTCGCCTACCGCCTGGCGGACCGCATGGCGGACGTGATCGCCCTATGGGAGAAAGCGGCGCGACGCGACGATGCACCCTACTGGCTGCGCAACGCCGCCGCCGACGCCTACCTGGCGCTGCGCCGGCCGGCCGAGGCGGAGGCTCTCTACCGCTCCTTCGCCGGCGAGCGGGCCGGCTCTCCGGAGCCCTGGCTCGGTCTCTACTGGGCGGCGATCGAGCAACGCCATTTCGACGACGCCGGCGCCGCCCTCGACCCGCTCGCGAAGATCGCCGGCCAGGAGCTCACGGCCGAGGTCCAGCGCGGGTGGCTGCTCCTCTTCCAGGACCGCACCGCGGCCGGGCAGGCGCACTTCGAGGCCCTGTTCGACCGCCATCCGGGCGACCCGCGGGTGCGCGAAGGCCTGGCCACCTCCTACCTGTGGCAGGGATGGCCACGGCGCGGCTTGCAAGCGGTCGAAGAGCTGCTCGCCCGCACCACTCGCGAGATGCCGCGCGTCGACAACCCGTCCGCGCGCATCTCCCGCGCCGGAGCGCTCTCGGCGCTCGGGGATCTCGGCGCGGCGCGGCGCGAGGCCGACGAGCTGGCGGCGCTCTACCCCGAGAACGTGCATGCCCAGCGGCTGCGCCGCGACGTCCGCACCCAGCTCTCCCCCGAGGTGCGTCTGGAGGCGCGCTTCGACACCTCCGACCGCGGGCTCGGCGAGGCCTGGAGCCAGCTCGAGGTGAGCGCGCCGCTGGGCACCCGGGCGCGGCTCGCGGCCGGCGGCTACGGCAGCCGCTCCGACGACGATCGCTACTCGCGCGGCGACGTCAGGGATGCCTATCTCGGCCTGTCGCTGCGCCCCGGCCGCTGGCTCAGCCTGAGCGCCGAGGCGGCGTGGGACGTCGGCGGCGAGGACCTCGATCGCGGTCCGGCCGTGCTGGCGCGGGCGGCTCTCCTGCCGGACGACCGCTGGCGCCTCGACCTTGGCTGCGCGCGCGATGCCTGGCGCGACCTGCCGCTGCGGGCACGGGCGGCGGGGATCGTCGCCGACACCTGCGACGCCGGTCTCTCCTACGCCGCGGGAACGCGCTGGGACGCGCGCCTCGGCGGCGGCCGCTCCGAGCTGAGCGACGGCAACGAGCGCACCTGGGGCCTCGCCGCCGCGCGCCGGCTCGTGCGCCAGGGACCGGTCTACCGGGCGAGCTTCGGGGCCGAGGTCTACGCCTCCGAGAACAGCCGCAGCGACGTCGTCTACTTCAGCCCGTCGCGCGACCGCAGCGCATCTCTCACCCACCGCTCGGAGTGGGTGACGGCGAACGCCCCCGGCCACCGCCACACGTTCTCGCTGCTCGCCCACGCCGGAGTCTACGACCAGGAAGGGTTCGACTCCGGCCCGGTCGGCGGCCTCTGGCTGCAGTCGGATTGGGATCTCTCGGGGCGCACCGCGCTGGTGGTCGGGGCGGGGGCCCGCAGCCAGCTCTACGACGGCTCGCGGGAGCTCGATCCCCGGTTCTACCTGACGCTGCGGCGGAGGCTCTGATGCGGTCCGCGACGCTGGCTCTCCTCTTCGCGGCCCTCGCCGGAGCTCCTGCCGCGGCCGTAACAGCGGTACCGCTGGGCCTCGCCTGGGGCGTGGTGGCCGAGCCGGCCACCGAGGGAACGCATTCCCCCGGCCAGGTGGCCGAGCACCTGGAATTCCTGCAAGCCCATGGCTGGCAGGCGGTGCGCGCCGGCGATCTCGGCGATAGCAACGAGCGGTCCGTCCTTCTCACCTTCGACGATCCGGCGAGCGCTCTCTACTACGTCGTGCCGCTGCTCGATCTCTACCGGATGCCGGCGGTGGTCACCGTCGGCCCGTCGCAGGCGGCCGATCCCGCTCTCGCGCCGGTCCTCAAGGGCCTGGCCGCCTCGCCCTGGGTGGAGCTGCTGCCGCGCACCGAGGCGGAGCCGGCGGAGTCCGGAGGGCCGGCCGTGCGCTGCGGCGCCGCCGATCCCGCCCGGCGCACGGAGGATGAGGAAGCCAGGCTGTCGCGCCTGAGCCGGACCCTGGCGGCCCAGGTGGCCCGGCTGCGCGAGATCACCGGCGCGGCGCCGGCCGCCGTGGCCTGGGCGCCCGGCACCTGGAGCGGCTCGGAGGAGGCGGTGGCGGCCAGCCTCGGCCTGACGCTCTCGCTGCCGACCTTCACGGGCATGCCGCCGCTGCTCGGGCCGCCGCGTCTGGCGCGCTACGCGGTGCCGCCGTGGGCCGGCATCTGGGCTCTGGTGCAGGCGAGCGTCCGCTGGGATCCGCGCGACCACCCGGTGCGCTTCGTCGAGGTCGACGCCGCCTGGATCTGCGCCGGCGGCGATCCTCAGGCGCGGATCGCCCGCGTCGTCGAGGTGATGCGGCGGCTCGGCCTCAACGGCGTGCGGCTCCTGCCCGGAGGCCCGGCGGGCGCCTGGTTCGAGACCGCGGCCGCGCCGGTGCTCGGCGACGTCGCCGGTCCCCTCTCCCGAGCGCTGCGCGACGCCGGAGCGCGGTGGGTGGTGGTCGATCTCCCCCCCGCCAGCGGCAATCCGGACCGCGACATCGCCCTTGCCGCCGACCTCGCGCGCGCGGTCGACGCCGACGTCGCGGTGCTCCCCGCCTCCGCCGGACCGCAGGACCGGCTCGGCCATCTTGTCGGAGATGCGGTGCGCTATGTGCGCCCGGCCGCGCGGCTGGCGTGGCGCGACCAGGACGGGGACGGCGGGCGCGCCTTCCATCTCGCGCCGGCAGCGCCCGGCGAGGCGGCTTCCCGGGGATTGACCGTGACCTCGACGACGGTGGCGGCGGCCGACGCCGAGGCGGCGCGCCGCGCGGTCTCCGGGTGGGAGTGGATCGGGCTGCCGGTGGAGCTCGCCGAGGCGGGCCTCGGGATCTCGTTGCGCTCGCTGGCGGCTTTCGCACTTCCCAGGTGATCCCATGCGCCTCCTCCTCGCTTTCGTCTTCTTCTACCCCTTCTTCATGGCCCTGTTCTGGATCGTGGGCTCGCTGGTGTTCTACTGGCGGCAGGAACGGCGCCGCAAGCAGCCGGAGCTCGCCTCCTATCCCCGGGTGACCGTCCTGATCCCCTGCCACGACGAGCAGCTCACCATCGAGCCGGTGGTGCGCGCCGCGGCGGCGAGCCGCTACCCCAATCTCGACATCCTGGTCATCGAGGACGCCAGCACCGACTCCAGCCCCGCCATTCTCGAGCGCCTGCTGGCGGTGATTCCCAACCTGCGGCTGCTCCGGCTCGAGCGCAATCTCGGCAAGGCGAAGGCCCTGAACCTCGGCGCCCTCGCCACCGAGGCCGAGTATCTGATGTGCATCGACGCCGACGCCCTGCTCGACGTGGATGCCATCCACTGGATGGTCTTCGACCTCGAGCGCAACCCGCGGGTCGGAGCGGTGACCGGCAACCCGCGGGTCCTCAACCGCACGACCCTCATCTCGCGCATCCAGGTGGGGGAATTCTCCGCCATCATCGGCATGATCAAGCGCACCCAGCGCCTGCTCGGGCGGGTCTACACCGT
>JBJMGZ010000105.1:0-3457 GCA_045807605.1 Thermoanaerobaculia bacterium
CAGCGCGTTGCGGCCGACCTGCACCCAGTTGCCGGTGCCCTTGAGCCCGGTGATGATGTTGGTGGAATCAACGGTCTGCGTCGCGCGACGGCTGATGCTGGCCCACACGCGGAGCAGACTGTCGGTGGAGGTCGCCTTCAACTGACCGTTGTGCGGAATACCATCCGGGAAGAGGTCGGTCATCGGCACTTCGAGCGCGATCGAGAAGACGTTGAAGCCGGTGAAGACGTCCTCCGCCGGGTCCCGGCGTGCGCCGGGGATGCCGCCGAGGTCGCCCCTGGCCAGGTTGACGAGGTCGAAGATGCCCTTTTCGTCGAGTTGATAGGGATCGTCGAACTGGCCGGCGATGATCCGCCCGCCGTTCGCGAGGGAGTGAATGAACCGGTCGACGAAGGGCTGGTCGTAGAGCGCGTCCTCGCGGCTGCTGGGGTCGCCGCTGCTGTAGGGCGCAAAGTCGTCGAGCCCGTAGACCAGCCGGTCGGTCTGGGGACCGTGGTTGTTCGGCAGCACCGGCAGGTTGCTGCCCAGGTCCATCGGGTTCGGACTTCCCGGCGCGACGAGCCGCTTCACGGTCATGGTCTCGGTGCCGCCGGTGAGCTGCCAGAGCAGCTCGTTGCCGCCGCCCAGCGGGTCGCCCGCGCTCGGGGCCGCCTCGGGCGTCAGCCGGTTGGTGAACTCGATGCGGTAGACCGCCCTGTCCTTGAGGCTCGCTCCGATCCCGATGTGGAGCTCGTAGCGGTAGCCGTTGCAGGCGCGGAAGCCCTGGTTGCCCTGGCCCGGCTCGTGGAGCGGGTTGAAGTTCATGATCAGGTAGAGCTTGTCGTGGGTACCGGGCTTCACCCAGGCGTAGGTGTCGGTGTTGTCGGCGCAGGGCTCGTTGAGGACCGCGAGAGCCTCGCGGTGGCTGGAGGCGGCGGCGGGCAGGGCAGCAAGCAAAGAGAGCCCCGCGGCCGCCAGGCCGATCGCAGCAATCGTGTTCCTTCTCATCTTCCTCTCCTTTTTCTCGAGCCCGCTCGTCGGGCTCGTGATGTCGGCCGGAAGGCCAGTTCTCTTATCGGGTTCTACGAACCGCCGCGCCGTTTGGATGAATGGAAAGGAACTAGAATGCGCGCATGACCGACATTCGACGCCCCGACGGCCGCGCCGCCGATGCCCTCCGCCCCGTCCGCATCCAGACCGGCGCGCTCAAGTTCGCCGAAGGCTCCGTCCTGATCGAGGTCGGCGACACGCGCGTTCTGGTCGCCGCGAGCGTCGAGGGCCGGGTCCCCAACTTCCTCAAGGACAAGGGCCAGGGCTGGGTCACGGCCGAGTACTCGATGCTGCCGCGCGCCACGCACACGCGCAACACGCGCGAGGTCTCGCAGGGCCGCCCCTCCGGCCGCACCTCGGAGATCCAGCGCCTGATCGGCCGCAGCCTGCGCGCCGCGATCGACATGACCGCCATGCCGGACCGCACTCTCACCCTCGACTGCGACGTGCTCCAGGCGGACGGCGGCACCCGCACCGCCGCGATCACCGGCGCCTGGGTGGCCGCCAACCTCGCGCTCGCCCGCCTCCTCCTCACCGGCGACATCGCCGAGTGGCCCGTGCGCGACCAGATCGCCGCCGTGTCGGTCGGGATCGTCGGCGGCGTGCCGCTGCTCGACCTCGAATACGTGGAAGACCAGGCGGCCGAGGTGGACATGAACGTGGTCGCCACGGCTGGGGGATCGGTGGTGGAGATCCAGGGCACTGGCGAGAAGCGCAGCTTCCGCCGCGAGGAGATGGACGCCCTCGTCGACCTGGCCTTCAAGGGCATCGGCGAGCTGGCCCAAGCCCAGAACGCCGTGCTCGCGCCCACCCTGGAGGAGGTCCGCGAAGTGCTCGGCCGGGGCCGCCGCCGCCAGGCGCCGGCGAAGTCGGAAAAGGATCTCTGGGGTAGGCCCTAAATGCGCTCGGACGGGTACTGGCCCCGGATCCGCTCCGACACGAAGCGCCCCTTCGAATCCGCGGACATCAGTGCCGCGTAGACCTTCGGCGGTACCCCGGAATAGCTGTAGACCCCGCCGCTACTGAATTCCAGCTCCAGGGTCCTCGCCTTCGGGTCGTACCCGACCGACGAGATCGCCGACGACGAGACAGTCTTCCTCCGCATCCGGTCCAGCTCCGGAATTCCGTCGAGGGAGCACGGAACGCTCCCGCGGCACATCTTCCAGAGACGCGGAATTGCAAGGAGAGTACCAGCTTGTAACGGAGAGACGGAAAAGAAAGCTGTTTCAAGGCCCCCTCTCCCCCGCGCAGGCGGGGGGAGAGGGATGGGGAGAGGGGGGATGGGATCAGATCACGTTGCCCTTCACCTGGACCTCGATCCGGGGCACCTTCCGGCTGTCCGTGGTGAGGGTGAGCTTCCCGTTCACCGGCCCCTTGCGCGCGTCGGGCTGGTAGGTGACCTGCACCTGGTACTCGCGCCCCTCCTGCAGAGGCTCGATCCTGGCGTTCATGCCCTGGACGTCGCCCGAGATGCCGGTCACCTTGATCGCCTCGGTGGCGAAGTTCCGCACGTTGATCGTGAACCGCAGCGGCTCCTTGGCATCCACCTGGCCCATGTCCACGACCGGCGGCGTGACCGCCAGCACCGGCCGCACGAAGCCGGAGACCGGGAGCTGCAACAGCTTCTGCTTGGGATGGTTCGTATAGATCTTGACCGGCTCGGTCAGGGCGCCGACCGGTGCGTCGTTCGAGAGGTGGAGCTCGACCTTCCACTGCTGCTGGTCCGCGTTCTCCTTGAGGCGCTCCTCGGGCTTGGCCTCCCAGAAGCGGACGGTGAGGTACGGGTACGGGGACTCGACCTTCACGACCTCCAGCGGCGACTTGTCCGGGGTCCAGAGGGTCTGGACGATGTTGCCCTCCTTCTCCTCGCCCTGCACCGTGATGAAGCGCGCGTAGCCCGGCTTCACCTTGATGAACTGCCCGACGTTGGCGCGGATCGTCAGCTCGATCGCCGGCGTCTCCGGATCGTTCGTGTACACCGTCACACCCTTCGCGGTCGGACCGTTGAAGGAGCTCGAGTCCACGCTCACCCGGACCTTGCCGGCCGCGCCGGGAGCGATCACCTTGTCGAAGTCCGCCACCGTGCAGCCGCACGACGTCCGGACCTCGCGCAGCTCCAGGGGAGCATCCCCCTCGTTGCGGATCACGAACTCGTTGGTCGCCAGGTCGCCCTTGCCCACGAAGCCGACATCCTTGATCGGCTCGGGGGCAACGGCCTTGGGCTTCGGCTTTCCGGGGGTGCCCTGGGCGAGAAGGGTCGCAGCGACGAGAAAGACGCAGCAAAGTGCCAAATTGACGGTCTTCAGGTGACGCTTCATACGGACGGCTCCTTTGAACGGTTCGCTCCGAGGCTCGGCTCCGAGCCTCAGGATGCTACACTCTGGCGCCCGAAAACAAGAGAACAGACGCCGTGAATTCCACACCCCTC
>JBJMGZ010000106.1:0-6702 GCA_045807605.1 Thermoanaerobaculia bacterium
AAGCTGCTGTTGGCACTGATGCTGGCGGCCCTCTCCGCCCAGGACACGAAGCCGCCCGAGATCCCGGTCATCGGCGAGACCATCGACGTGCGCGTGGTCAACGTCGAGGTCGTGGCCACCTCGAACGGCGAGCCCGTGCGCGGGCTCGCCGCCGCCGACTTCCGCCTCCTGATCGACGGCCGGGAAGTGCCCATCGAGTTCTTCACCGAGGTCGCCGAAGGCACTTCCAAAACATCGGCCGCCCCGGCCGCCGCGGGACCGGCCGCCCCGCTGGCCCCGGTCGCCCCGGCGGAAGCGGTCCCCCGCAGCTACCTGGTCTTCGTCGACGAGTCGTTCTCCGTCGCCGAGCCGCGCAACGTGGTCCTGGAGAAGCTGGAAGCGGACCTCGGCCTGATGGGGCCCAAGGACCAGATGGCCGTGCTCGCGTTCAACGGCTCGACGATCGAGGTGCTGAGCCCCTGGACCTCCGACCGGGCCGCTCTCGCCGAAGTGCTGCGCCGCGCGCGGCAGCGGAAGGCCCAGGGGAACAAGGCCCTGGCCCAGCACCGGAGCCTGGCACACGACGTCGACCTGACCCTGTGGGCTGCCGAGGTGCAGGAGTTCGAAGCGAGAGAGATGACGATGTTCATGGAGGGGTTGGACGCCCGGGTCAGCCCCGAGGCGCGGACGCAGCTCGCCAAGACGGCGCTCGCCATGGCCGGCACCCTGCGCGGCTTCGAGGTTCCCCCCGGGCGCAAGGTGATGCTCCTCCTCTCCGGCGGCTGGTCCCTGGGGGTGGCGCCGGGCCTCTACGGCCCGGTGGTGAGCGCCGCGAACCAGCTCGGCTACACGATCTATCCCGTGGACGTGGCGAGCCCCACGCCCCAGACTCTCAAGATGCTCGACACGGTGGCGAGGCAGACCGGGGGCCGGGTCGCCAACTCGCTCAAGCAGGACGTCTTCCGCCAGGTGGTGGCGGACTCGGGCTCCTACTACTGGCTCGGCTTCACGCCGAGCTGGCAGGCGAACGACCGCAGCCACTCGATCCAGGTGGAATCGAAGCGGCCCGGCGTGACGGTGCGGGCGCGGACCGGCTTCCCCGACCTCTCGAAGAAGACCGAGAACGCCAGGAAGGCCGAGAGCGTGCTGCTCTTCGGCGGCGACAAGGACGACCGCCGGCTGAAGGTCCTGCTCGGCGAGGCGAAGCCGCTAGGCCGCCGGGAGGTCGAGCTGCCGGTGACCCTGGGCGTGCCGGTCGAGGCCCTGGCCCTGACCCCCTCGGGGAGGGGTTACATCGCCGAAGCGCCGCTCGCCGTGGTCGCGCTCGACGACCAGGGCGGGCGCACCGAGATCCCGCTCGCGAAGCTGCGGGTGGCGATCAAGAAGGTCCCCCAGGCCGGCGGCTTGGCGCGCTTCCAGACCACCCTGCGCCTGCGCCGCGCGCCGCAGAGGCTGGTGTTCACCGTGCGCGACGAGGTCAACGGCGGCACGATGTGGCAGGAAGTGGAATTCGCGCCTTGACCCCTCACCCCCTATCCCCCTCTCCCATCGCACACCCGCCGGCCTGACGGCCGGCCCCCCGGGAGAGGGGGAACCTGCGCCGCAGCCACCGAGACATGCCTGCGTCCCCCCTCTCCCGGTCGGGTGGGAGTGCGGTGGGAGAGGGGGCCAGGGGGTGAGGGCGCGTCCCCGCATGTTCTAGACTTGCGGCAGTGCTTCGACGCCGTGCCTTTCCCTTGCTTGGGCTGGCGCTCTGCGGAGCGCTCTCCGCGCGGGCGGAACGGCTGCCCTTCCGCACCTACACCACGGCCGACGGCCTGGCGGGAGACGCCGTGCGCGATCTCCTCCTCGACTCGCGCGGCTTCCTCTGGATCGCCACCAGCTCCGGCCTGTCCCGCTTCGACGGGCAGGTCTTCCGCAACTACGACACGCCGGACGGTCTGCCGAGCCCGCGCGTGAGCGTGTTGCACGAAACCCGCGACGGCACGATCTGGGTGGGCACGACGGAAGGGCTCGCGCGCCTCGATCCCTCGCCCGCGGCCGGCCAACCGCTGTTCGTGGTCGAGCGCCTGCCGGAGGGCACGACCTCGTTCGGGGTGAGCTGTTTTCTGGAGGACCGGGCCGGGCGGCTGTGGATCTGCCTGGGTGGCGGCCTCGTCGTGCTCGACGATCCCTCCCGGGGAGCCGAGCTCGCGCGGCGGATCGAGCTGCCCGCCGGTGCCAGCGAGGTCGAAGGAGTCGTCGAGGACGGGGAAGGGAGCTTCTGGATCGCCACCTCGCGGGGCCTCGTGCGCCTGCTCCCCGACGGAACGCACCTCCTCTACCCGGCCAAGCCGCCGGACGACGGCGTCAAGGCGCTGAGCCGGGACCGCGCCGGCCGTCTCTGGATGGTCGGTGCCGGGGGTCTCTACATCTTCTGGCCCGAGCCCCTGGCCGAAGCTCGCCACGCCGCCCGGGCCACCTTGTCGCAACGGGCGCGCCGGCCGCGGGCGCAGGGCGAGCTGCCCGGCCGTCCCGGCACGGTGTTTCTCTATGACCGTGCCGAGGGTCTCGTCAACGAGCACGTCTACACGACCCTCGCCGGCCGCACGGCGGGCACGTGGGTCGGCACCCGCGGTGGGGTCAGCCATTTCGCGAACGGCGCGCTGCGCAGCATCCGCCCCGCCCAGGGCCTCGTCGAGGCTTCGGTGTTCGCGGTCCTGGAGGACGCGGAAGGGACCCTCTGGCTGGGCACCGAGAGCCGCGGCCTGGCACGGCTGGTACGCTCCGGCTTCGTCTCCTTCGGCGAGGAGGACGGCCTGGCCGGCGATCGGGTCGCCAGCCAGTTCGAGGATCCGGCCGGCGGGCTCTATGTGGTGACCTGGCCCGACGGCCTCCACCGCTTCGACGGCCAGCGCTTCGTGAACGTCATGCCGCGCCGGCTCGCCGGCGTGCCGCCGGGCTGGGGATGGAACCAGTTCTTCCTGCGCGACCGCGCGGGCGCCTGGTGGATCCCGACGGCCAACGGGCTGTTTCGCTTTGCCCCGGTCGCCAGGCCGGACGATCTGCGCGACGCCCTGCCGTCGGCCCATTATGGAAAGGGGAGCGGCCTGCCCGGCGACGACGTCTTCCGCCTCTACCAGGACCGCGCCGGGGACCTCTGGGTCTCGGTGATCGCAACGCCGCCGCTCGTGCGCTTCGTGGGCGGCGCGCGGCCCGTCGTGGTGCCCCAGATCCGGGGAGCTTCCACCGGCGGCGCGCCCACCGCCTTCGCCGAGGACGCCGCCGGGGATCTGTGGATGGGTTTCTACCTCGGCGGCCTCGCCCGCTTGCGCCATGGGACGTGGCGCTTCTTCGGGACCGCCGACGGAGTCCCTCCCGGCTTCGTCGCGGACCTCCACCGCGACCGGGCGGGGCGCCTGTGGGTGGCGACGACCGCGGGCGGGATCGCGCGCGTCGAACACCCTGCCGCGGACACGCCGCGTTTCGTGCGCTACACCACCGCCGATGGGCTGACCACCCACAGCGCGCGCTGTATCGCCGAGGGCCCGCGCGGGTATCTCTACATCGGCACCGCGCGCGGCATCGACCGCCTGCATCCGGCCAGCGGACGGATCCGCAGCTTCTCGGCCGAGGACGGCCTGCCGAACAACCTCGTCTGGACCTGCTATGCGGCGCGCGACGGCAGCCTGTGGTTCGGCACCCTGCAGGGCCTCGCCCGCCTGGACCCGCGCCAGGAGCCGTCGCACCGTCCGCCGGTCGTGCTCATCTCGGGCCTCAAGGCGCGCGGCGTGCCCCTCCCGGTCTCCGAGCTGGGGGCCCGCGAGCTTTCCGGGCTGGTGCTCGAACCCGACCAGAGCTCGCTCCAGATCGACTTCCTCGGGATCGGCCTCAGCCTGGGCGCCAACCTCCTGTTCCAGACCCGGCTGGAGGGGGTGGACGGCGATTGGAGCGCCCCGACCCGGACGCGCAGCGTGATCTTCCCTCGCCTGGCGCCGGGGAGCTACCGCTTCCTCGTGCGCGCCGTGACCCGCGACGGCCTGATCAGCGCCGTCCCCGCCGCGGTGTCCTTCCGCCTGCTGCCGCCGGTCTGGCGCCGTCCCTGGTTCCTGGCCCTGCTCGGCGTCCTCGCCGCCGGCGCCGCCGGGGCGGCGCACCGGCTCCGTCTGCGCCGCCTGCTGGCCATCGAGAGGGTGCGCACGCGCATCGCCGCCGATCTCCACGACGACGTCGGCGCGAGCCTGGCGCGCATCGCGCTGCTGGGAGACCTCGCCGGGGACCGCCTGGCAACCGATCCGCAGCAGGCCGGGGAGATGCTCGCCCAGATCGGCGCCGAGGCCCGCGAGCTCGCCGACACCACCTCGGACATCGTCTGGGCCGTCGACCCTCGCAAGGACGACCTGGAGAGCCTCCTGATCCGCCTGCGCCGCTTCGCCGCCGACCTGCTCGAGGCGCAGGCGATCCGCCTGCAATTCGAAGCTCCCCCGGACTGCGCCGCCGTGGCGCTCACGCCGGAGACCCGCCGCGGGCTCTATCTCGTGCTCAAGGAAGCGATCCACAACATCGCCAAACACTCGCGCGCCACCGCGGCCGGCGTCCGCGTCGAGGTGCGCGGCAAGGCCATCCTGGGCGAGGTCTGGGACGACGGCATCGGCATCGACGCGACGGCCGCGGCCGAGGCCGAGGCCTGCGGGCGGCGCGGCCTGGTGGGCATGCGCGAGCGCGCCCGGCTCCTGAGCGGCGACCTGGAGCTGGACTCGGCGCCCGGACAGGGCACGCGGCTGACGATCCGGGTGCCGCTCGCTCCCCGGGTCTCCGCATGAACATGCGATAGGAAGCGGCACCGGACTCTGCTAGGAATAGCAAGGAAACCGATGGAGACCTTGATTCGCGTCGCCCTGATCGAAGACGACCGCCGCTTGCGCGACAGTCTGAGCACGCTGCTCGCCGGCAGCCCGGGCTTCTCCTGCATCGCCGTCGCAGGCTCGGTCGAGGAAGCCCTCCGCCAGCGCCTCGCCCCGCCGCCGGACGTGCTGCTCCTGGACATTCATCTGCCGGGCACGCCGGGCTCGCTCGGCGCGCGGCTTCTCGGGGAGAAATGGCCGCAAGCCGTCATCCTCATCCACACCGTCCACGAGGAAGACGACAAGGTCTTCGCCTCGCTGTGCAACGGCGCGGTCGGCTACATCCTCAAGCGCACGCCTCCCGCGCGCCTCCTCGAAGCCATCCGCGAGGCGCGCGACGGCGGCGCGCCGATGTCGCCCGAGATCGCGCGCAAGGTCATCACGCTCTTCCGGCGCATCGCTCCGCCCGCCGAGCCCCAGGCTCCGCTCGCCCCGCAGGAGCTGCGCCTGGTGGGGCTCCTCGCGCAGGGCCACAGCTACGCCGGAGCGGCCGAGGAGCTCGGCGTCAGCCTCAACACCGTGCGCACCTACATCCGCTCGGTCTACGAAAAGCTCCACGTCCACACCCGGTCCGAAGCCGTGTCCAAAGCCCTGCGCTCCGGTCTCCTCTAGGCCTCGCATTGCCATGCCGCATTTCAATGCCGCATTTCCATGCGATACCGCCGGGTTTCGTGAGCCGGCAGAGTGAAGACGCAGGGTGGCAGTCCCGCTACCGTGCGGACAAGGAGCTGAAAGCCATGTCGACGATGAGGAGCTGGAGCCGCTTCCTATTGATCGGTGCGCTGCTGGCCGTGGTGCCGGCGGCGCGCGCGCAAGAGGAGGGTGGGATGACCCTGGACGAGGAGTTTGCCCGGCTCGCCGACGAGATACCCGGCTTCGGCGGGCTCTACCTCGACGCGGAGGGCACGACGCACGTCTATCTGACGGATCTGTCCCGTGCCCGCGAGGTGCAGAACCTGGGCGAGCGCGTGGAGGTTCATCAGGGGGAGTATGACTTCCGCAACCTCTTCGCCTGGAAGGACGAGGTGCGGCCGCTGCTCGAGCGGTCGGGAGCGGTGTTCCTCGACATCGACGAGCAGCGCAACCGCCTCCTCTTCGGCGTGGAGCGCGACGCCCTCAAGACCTTCGACTCCGAGTTGCAAGACTTCCTGCGGAGCACCCGGGTGCGGCCCGAGGCGGTGATCGTCGAGCCTGCCGAGCCCATCGTCCCGACGGAGCTGCTGACCGACAGGATCCGGCCCGTGCCCGGCGGAGTGCAGATCCAGAACGAGAACGGCGGCACCTGCACGCTCGGCGTCAACGCCATCCGGCTGGGCGTCGAGGGCTTCGTCACCGCTTCCCACTGCACGAAAACGCGCAGCGTCGTCGAAGGGACGCTCTTCTACCAGAACACGGTCGGGCCGTTCAATTTCGTGGGCACCGAGACCGTCGATCCGGCGTTCTTCACCGGCGGCTCCTGCCCCAGCGGGAAGAAGTGCCGCCTCTCGGATGCCGCTTTCATGGAGTACTTCTCCGCCACGTTTTCCGATGGCGGATCGATCGCCAACCCGATCCTCTGCGGGATCAGCTCCGGTCCCCTCTCGGTGAATCCGGCCCAGCCCCGCCTGCCCGTGACCGGCTTCACCTTCGGCAGCCCGCAGGTCGGCTCCCTCGTGAGCAAGGTCGGTCGTACAACGGGCTGCACCTGGGGGCCGACGCAGAACACCTGCCTCGACAGCAACATCATCAACACCAACATCACCATGCTGTGCCAGAACCGGGTCACGGCCGGTGCCTTGCCCGGAGACAGCGGCTCGCCCGTCTTCTGGAACCTGGGTGATGAGGCCACCCTGCTCGGCAT
>JBJMGZ010000107.1:0-5763 GCA_045807605.1 Thermoanaerobaculia bacterium
GGGAGGGCGGAGACTCCGAACACGAATATCGCTCGGCCTCGGGCCTTCCCCCTCCCGGGAGGGGGCAAGCCCCTCCCCTACATTCGGGCTCTCAGCCGGCGACGATATTCACCAGCCGCCCCGGCACCACGACGACCTGGCGCACCGCCTTGCCTTCGAGGAAGCGGCTGGCCCCCTCGCTCGCCAGGGCGATGCGGCGCGCCTCGTCGTCGGCGATCCCCACGGGCACGGTGATGCGGTCGCGGAGCTTGCCGTTGACCTGCACCACCAGGGTGATCTCCTCCGCCGCGGCGGCCTTCTCGTCCACCTCGGGCCAGTCCTGGAGATGCACCGAGTCTTCCTTGCCGAGCTGCTCCCAAAGCTCCTCTGCGATGTGGGGAGCGATGGGTGCCAGCATCTTCAGGTAGATCTCCAGGGCCTCCGACCACGCCGGCGTGCCAGCGGCACCCTGGGAGCGCGCCTGGGACATCTCGTTCTGCAGCTCCATCAGGGCGGCCACCACCGTGTTGAACTGCAGCTCCCCCATCTCCCGCGTCACCTGCTTGAGCGTCTGGTGGAGCTTGCGGCGCAGGCGGTCGATCGTCTCCTGGCTCGCCTCTCCGCCTTCCCCCTCCTCGGTGAAGAGTGCCCACACCCGGCGCAGCCAGCGCGAGGTGCCTTCGATGCCGCGGCTGTTCCAGGGGCCGCCCATGTCCCAGCGGGCGAAGAACATCAGGTAAGCGCGCACCGTGTCGGCGCCGTAGCGGTCCACCAGCTCGTCCGGCGCCACCACGTTGCCCCGGCTCTTGGACATCTTCTCGGAGTCCTCGCCCAGGATGATCCCCTGGTTGCGCAGCTTGAGCATCGGCTCGTCGCCCTGGACGATGCCGATGTCCCGGCAGGCCTTGTGGAAGAAACGCGTGTAGATCAGGTGCATGGTCGCGTGCTCGATGCCGCCCGTGTAGAGGTCCACCGGCATCCAGTAGCGGTACTCCACGGGATCGAACGGCCCGTCGTCGTAGCGCGGGCTCAGGTACCGCAGGTGGTACCAGGACGAGCACATGAACGTGTCCATGGTGTCGGTCTCGCGCTCGGCCGGGCCGCCGCACGACGGGCACTCGACGTTCCTCCAGGTCGGATGGAGCTTGAGCGGGCTCTCGCCCGTGGGCCGCCACTCCACGTCGTCCGGCAGCAGCACCGGCAGCTCGTCCTCGGGCACCGGCACCGGCCCACACTTCGGACAGTGGACGATCGGGATCGGCGCGCCCCAGTAGCGCTGGCGCGAGATGAGCCAGTCGCGCAGGCGGAAGGTGATCGCCTTCCTGCCTGCCCCTCTCTCTTCGAGGTACGCCACGGCGCGGTCGAACGCCTCCCCGGCCGGGGTTCCGGTCAACGGGCCCGAATCGAACATGGCGCCGCGCTCCGAGGTGGCCGCCTCCATCTCCTCCCCGGTCATGGGCGAGGCGCCCTCGGCGAGGATCACCGGCTTGATCTCCAGGCCGTACTTGCGGGCGAATTCGAAGTCCCGCTGGTCGTGGGCGGGCACGGCCATGATGGCGCCGGTGCCGTAGGAGAGCAGCACGTAGTCGGCGGTCCAGACCGGGATGCGCTCGCCGTTGGCCGGGTTGATCGCATAGCCGCCGGTGAAGACGCCGGTCTTCTCCTTGTCCGTGGCCTCGCGCTGGACGTCGGTCTGGCGCAGCGCCGGCTCGACGTAGGCGTCCACCTCGGCCTTGCGTTCCGGGGTCGTGAGGCGCGCGACGAGCGGGTGATCCGGAGCCAGAACGAGGAAGGTGGCGCCCCAGATCGTGTCGGGCCGGGTGGTGAAGACCTCGATCGGATCGCCCGTCTCCGTGGGGAACACGACGCTCGCCCCTTCGGAGCGGCCGATCCAGCGGCTCTGGAGGGTCTGCACCCGCTCGGGCCAGTCGATCGGGCCGAAGTCGAGGAGCTCGTCGGCATAGCGGGTGGTGCGGAAGAACCACTGCGCCAGCTCCTTGCGGATGACCGGCGTGCCGCAGCGCTCGCAGCGGCGGTCGTCGCCGATCACCTGCTCGCGGGCGAGGGTGGTGTTGCAGCTCGGGCACCAGTCCACCGCGGCCTTCTTGCGGTAGGCGAGGTCGTTGAGGAAGAACTGGAGGAAGAACCACTGCGTCCAGCGGTAGTACGCGGGATCGGACGAGACGGCCTCGCGCCGCCAGTCGATCATGGTGCCCATGCGCCGGAGCTGTCCGCGCATGCGGTCGATGTTGGCGTAGGTCCACTCCTTGGGGTGGATGTTGCGCTTGATGGCCGCATTCTCGGCCGGCAGCCCGAAGGAGTCGAAGCCCATGGGGAAGACCACGTTCCTGCCCCGCATCCGCATGAAGCGGGCCTGGGCGTCGGACGGCGAGATCGCGTACCAGTGGCCGATGTGCAGCTCTCCCGAGGGGTACGGCAGCATGGTCAGGGCATAGTGCTTGGGCCGGAAGGGATCGACGTCGGAGCGATGGAGACCCTGCTTCTCCCAGCGCTGCTGCCACTTCGGCTCGATGGCCGACGGGTCGTAGGCGTTGTCTTTTTCCATGGCCGGGGGATTGTAGCCCGCCTTTACAGCGTCGGCACCGCAGCCCGCAGCGCTTCCAGGAACCTCACGAGGCGCTCCATCTTCTTGGGCACCTCGTCCTTGAGCTCCGCCGGGGAGAGGTTGGGGCGCCGGAGCTCGGTGCAGTAGCCGTCCAGCTTCGTCACCGCCTCGTCCGTGATGCCGCGGAAGGGGGTGATCTGCTTCAGGACGGGGATCAGCCGCTCCTGGACGTCCTTCAGATAGGGCTGGATGGACTGGAACATGGCCGCCGGAATGCGCGCGTGCTTGCTGAGCAGGCGCTGGGTCATCCGGAACGAGCTCAGGTTCGAGTTGGCCGGAGCCAGCAGCTCGTTCAGGAGGTCGGACGCCATCTTGAGCGTCGGCCGCAGGTTCGGCCGGGGCGTCAACTCGGCGGCCTGCGGGGGCGGCGGCTCGGGCTCGTTCTGCGCCCAGTCCATGGCGGTCGAGGAGGTCCACAGCTCCGGGCCCGGCTCCGGCGAGGGGAACGTCCTGGCCACCTTGACCTGGTAGTCGGGGATCGGCGGCGGCAGTCTCCACTCCTCCAGATCCGGCAGCGGCTCGGGAGCGGGAGGAGGCGCGGTCTTCTCTGGTTTTGCGGCCGGTGCCGGCTTCGCCGCGGGAGGCGGGGGCACGGGCGGGGGCGGAGCGGGCTCGGGCTCCCGCATGGTCACAGTCAGGGAGGCCCTCCGCATGACGGCGCCCAGCAGCAGCTCCAGGAAGATCCGCAGGTCGTCCTCGGCCAGCAGCGGGATCAGCGAGTCCAGCCCCTGGCCCGGGGTCGACGCCGTGGGCGCCGGCCGGTTCTTCGCCGCCGTGACCCGCGCCCTCAATCCCTCGACCTTCTTGGCGCCGATGAGCTCCTTGAGGATCGTCACATCCAGGACGGCGGCCATCTCCAGCGTGAGCTGGACGAGGCGGGCGTAGGTGGGCGCCTGGTCCTGCCCGCCGCCGTGCTCGGTCGAGGACCAGGTCCTCTGGTGCAGGGTCTCCAGCTCGTTGATGCGCTCGGAGAGGAGGATCTCGCGCCGGCTGATCTGATGGTAGTCGCCCGAGTAGAGGGCGCGGCGGGTGCGCTCCTTGAGCAGCTTGGCGATCTTGCCCCGCAGGCTGGGGAGGTCCGCCAGCGCATACTGGTCCGCCCGGATGCCGCGCTGCCAGCCCGACACCAGCTCCGTGAAATGGACCTGCTCCGGGAGCTGCTTGATGACCGAGCTGACCTCCTTGAGGAGCTCCATGAGCTCGCGGGTGTTGCGGAACTCCTCCGCCTTCTCGGGGAAGAGGATCGGCTCGAGCTCGACCCCGTTCCACAGCCCCTGGGCGATCAGGCTCGCGGCGGCGCCCATCAGGGAGCTGGCGTACTTGCCCTTGAGGTCGGCGCTCAGCTCGCAGAGGAGCTGGCGCTCGTCCTGCGTCGCGGGCACGCCCGGCCCTCGTTCCCGCACCGGGGCCAGCGTCTTCTCGATCCGGTTCAGGTCGTGCTCCACCATGTGATGGATGCCGCTGAACATGAAGCGGACGTCCTCCCGCGTCGGCTCGTCGTCCGACTCGGACGTCACCTTGGGGATCTTGCTCAGGGCGGCGGCGACCCGCTTCGGGATGCCCTGGATGAGCGTGACGAGAGCGTCGAGGAGGGCCAGGAAAGCGTCGGGCTCCTCGGGAGGATAGTAGAGGAGCCGCCACGGGGCGGTCTTCTCGAAGTCATCCACGCACCCCCGGACCATCTCGTAGATCGCGATCCGCGCCGGACCGACCCGGGCGAGGACCCCCTCGCAGGTGGCGGGAGGCGAACCCAGGCGCACCGGGGCCGGCGCGGGGGATGGTGGCTCCCCGCTACCCTCGATTCCTTCGGGCAGCGCCCAGGAGAATTCTTCGTCCATGTCGGGTCTCAAAACCGGAAGTATAGCCCGGTTGATCCCATCCCCCCTCTCCCCATCTCTCTCCCCCGTGCCGCACGCCCGCTCTCCGTGGGCTGGTCCCAGATTTATCGAAAACACAACCCCTAAATATCATCAGCTCCTTAGAACAGCCAGTGTTGACAAACACCTTAGCCTCCTCTATCGTATGTATAGTCATTGACGTTGACACGGACCAATTTCGGTACCGGTCTAACCTCCCCGAGAGGGGAAGGAGGTGTGAGATGGCTGATTCGCGGCTGTACATGAACACGGTGAACGGGTGGGACAAGATGGACACGGCGGTGACCGCCAATGCCACTCAGGTGCCCAACCTGGAGATCAACCTGGAAGGGCTGCGCCAGAAGTCGAAGCGGGCCCGCGAGCTGTACGCGCAGCACGCGGCGATGACCGCCGCCAAGCAGGAGGTCTGGAAGGAGCTGCAGGAGGTGATCCGGCAGGGCGACGCGGTGATGAAGTTCCTCCGGGAGGGGGTCAAGGCCCACTACGGCAAGGACAGCGACAAGCTGATCGAGTTCGGAGTGCAGCCGTTCCGCGGCCTCACCCGCAAGCCCGTCGGGAAGCCCCCGGCGCCCGAGACGTCCGCTGCCCTGACTCCTGACCCTACCAAGTAGCCTGTCATCCCGGGGGCGTGCTGCCACGGCGCCCCCGCCTTTTTCCCTCCCAAAGCCGGACCGAAACCTTCATCCCCCTCTGGCAAGAGATGCGTTGACAGCTTCCCCGAAGGGAGTAAGAATTCCGAAAGTATGATTCTTACCCGCTCCGGGAGGCCGCATGCGCATCACCAGCAAGGGACAGGTCACCATTCCCATCGAGATCCGAGAGCGCTTGGGGCTCCTGCCTCATACCGAGGTGCGCTTCGAGGTGGAGGGCAACGCAGTCCGTATCCTCCGAGAAAAGAGCTCACCCGGGGGGCGGGGGAAGAAGCTGCTGGAGAGGATGCGAGGGCGGGCGACCTCGGGGATGAGCACCGAGGAGATCCTGGCTCTGACCCGCGGGGCGAATTGAGCAACGTTCTCGTCGACAGCCTCGCCCTTGCCAGACTTCTACATCGGCGCCCATGCGGCCGTCAAAGGACTAACCCTGTTGACTCGGGACCCTCGCCGGTACCGCACCTACTTCCCTCATCTGAGCCTCCTTGCTCCGGTCGACGAGGAGCAACCCTCCTCGAGGAGGTAACCAGCATGCCCGCCACCAAAGGCCGCCAGATCAGCGTTCGCATTCGCAGTGATACCGATGCCTGGCTGGCCCGGCGCGCGGGAAGCAGCCAGGACAAGGCCGAGC
>JBJMGZ010000108.1:0-2986 GCA_045807605.1 Thermoanaerobaculia bacterium
GGGTCGGACCGCTGGAAGGCGTACAAGCGGTTCCCGGCCGAGCGGCGGGCTCTGTGCTGGGCCCAACTGAAACGCGACTTCCAGGCCCTGGTGGACCTCGGTGGGGAGGCGGCGCCCATTGGCCGCTGGGGGCTCGCGGAGATCGAGCGGCTATTTACATTGTGGCATCGGTTCCGCACCGGCGAGGTGGACCGGCCTTCGCTGCAGCGCCGCCTGATCCCGCTCCAGGCGCGGCTGGGGCGGCTACTGCGGCGTGGGCAGGAGAATCCGGACCACAAAGCCGCGGCGCTGTGCCGCGAACTGAGGAAGTGGTGGACGGCGCTGTGGACCTTTGCGCGGGTGGAGGGTGTGGAGCCGACCAACAATGCAGCGGAGCGTGCGCTGCGGCCGGCGGTGCTGTGGCGGAAAGGCAGTTTCGGCTCGGATAGCCAAGCCGGCAGCCGCTTTGCGGAGAGACTGTTGACTGTCGTAGCGTCGTGCCGCCAGCAAGGCCGGCCGGTGTTGGAGTTCCTGGTGGCCGCCGGGGAGGCCGCGTTGCGGAGCAGCCCGCCGCCCTCTCTGCTCTCGGCACCACGGGGGAGCTGAACGGTTACTCGGAGGAAAGCCATGGCGTTTGATCTGCTCGAGACGACAATCGATGCCATCCAGGCGGCCTACAGGGCGGGCGAGCTGTCGGCGCGGGACCTCGTGCAGCTCTACCTGAACCAGATCGAGGCGTATGACAAGAAGGGCCCCAACATCAACGCGATTATCACCATCGCTCCCGATCTGCTGGAACAGGCCGACCGGCTGGACGCGGCCTACGGGACATCGGGCCCCGTCGGTTCGCTCCACGGCGTTCCCGTCATCCTGAAGGACCAGCTAGATGCGAAGGGCACTCCCACGACCCTTGGCTCAATATTATTGCAGGACTATTACCCCGACCGGGACGCCTTCGTGACCGAAAAACTGCGGCGGGCGGGCGCCATCATTCTGGGGAAGGCCACCCTCGGCGAGCTGGCCGGCGGCGATACCCACGGCACGCTGTTCGGATCGACCCGCAACCCGTGGGACCTGGAGCGCACGGTCGGCGGCTCCTCCGGCGGCACGGGGGCCGCCGTGTCGGCCAACTTCGCCGCCATCGGCGTAGGCCAGGAGGGCTTCGCCTCCATCCGCCGGCCGGCGGCCTGGAACGGCATCGTGGGGATGCGGCCGACCGCGGGGCTAGTGAGCCGGGGGGGCGTCTATGACGGCTGGCCGGGCATCGCCGGCTCCCTGGGGCCCATGGCCCGCACCGTTCGCGACCTGGCGATCCTGCTGGACGTGATGGTCGGCTACGACCCCGAGGACCCCATCACCGCGCTGGGCGTCGGCAAGGTCCCGGCGACCTACACGGCCGCCCTGGACCCCCAAGGGCTGCAGGGCGCTCGCATCGGGATCATTCGGGAGTCCATGGGACGCTTCTCCGAGCCGGGCACCGAGGACTTCGAGAAGGTCGCCCGGGTATTCGACGCGGCCGTGGCCGACCTGGAGAAGGCGGGCGCGACGCTGGTGGACCCCGTGGTCATCCCGCACCTGAACGAGCTACTGGCGCAACGCACGAGCGACGACCGCGGCGGCTCCGAAGGACGGTGGGACGCGTATTACCGCCGGAGCGCCAAGCGGCCCTTCAAAACCATGACCGAGCTACTCCAGACGCCGGGCTACAAGCCCATGGGGTCCATGGGGGCCGTCCACGGCGAGCCGCCTTACGAGCACCTGCAGGCCAGGGAAACCCTCCTGTTCAATGTCATGAAGGCGATGGCGGACCACCAGCTCGACGCCATCGTGCACCGGAGCGTTGAGCACCAGCCCACCCTCATTCGCGATGGCGTGAACCCGCCCTTCGTCAACACCAAGGGCGTGACCCACATCAACACCTTCCTGGTGTACGTCTCCTCGATGTCGGTCCCCGCCGGATATACCTCCGATGGGCTGCCGGTGGGCATCACCCTCCTCGGAAGAGGCTACGACGAGCCGACCATCCTGAAGCTCGCCTACGCCTACGAGCAGGCGACCATGCACCGCAAATCGCCCGCCACCACTAGGGCGATTGCATCTCATTAAGTCAAGTGGTGGAGGCGGTCTGGTCGCGCGGCAGGCCGTCCAGGCCGGCCAAGAGGCGGCGGAGGTAGGTGTCATCGAGCGCGGCGCGGAAGCGTTTGGTCGCCAGACTGCCGCGCAGGGTCGGCTCTTGGCGTAAGAGATTGAGCGCGAGCGGGCGCAGGATGGCGAGGTTGTGGGTGCCGTCGCCGACGCGCACCCGGCAGGCGCCCTCGCGGAAGACGACATCGAGCACCCAGTGGAGGCGGGTCTCCACCTGCCAGTGCTGACGGATCGCCCGGCCCAGGACGGTCGCGCCGGGCGGCAGGCTGGACAGGTAGTAGCGCGTCTCCATCGTGCGCTGCTCGCCCCGCCGCCGCTCGGCCTGGACCTAGACGACCGAGCGCAGGCCCGGCCAGGCCCCCGCGGGGTCGAGACAGGCGAGCAGGTCCGGATCGCTCAGCGCCCGATAGCGCCGCCGCTCCACCCGCCCGTGCGCCTTGTCCAGGGTCTGGGCGGTGTCCTGCTCGGCCGGCACCCACGGGTCCGGGCTCGCCGGGGGCAGGTCGGCAAACGCGGCCACGACCGTGCGGTGCAGCGTGGGCTGATTACTCTTGAGGGCGAGCACATAGTCCGCGCCCTGCTCCTGCAGCTGGGCGGCGATGGCCGTCTGGCAGCCGATGGCGTCGATGGTGACGACGCAGCCCTCCAGCGCGAGCAGCCGCAGCAAGCGGGGGAGCGCCGTGATCTCGTTCCAGAATTCGTAACCGTTCAGGCCTGCGCCACCCTGTGGGGCCTGAACCGTTACGAAGTGAGCAATGTTCGGTTAGGTACCCACTGGTCGGCGGCCACCGCGCTCAATTTCGTCGGCGAGCTCCGCTGGGAACGCCGCACGCCGCGGTACTAATCCGATCTGCGTCCCCTG
>JBJMGZ010000109.1:0-9448 GCA_045807605.1 Thermoanaerobaculia bacterium
TCGTCCACCGAGGTGGTCGGGATCCAGCGGCCTTCGCCGGCGTCGTCCGGCCCGTTGATGGCGAGTATGGGGATCTGGCCGTAGATCCGGCCGCCGCGCACGGCTCCTCCGAGCACGACGTGATGGCTGCCCCAGCCGTGATCGGAGCCTTCGCCGTTCGAGAGGTAGGTGCGGCCGAAGTCGGAGGCCGTGAACGCCGTCACCGTGTCGGCCACGCCCAGCTCGGTCATCGCAGCGTCGAAGGCGGCGAGCGCGCCGTCGAGCTCGGCGAGGAGATCGGCGTGGGCGCCGTCGAGCGCGCTCGTCCCGACCTGGCCGCCGTGCGTGTCGTAACCCTGGCCGGCGCAGAAGAAGACCTGCCGGCGCAGGCCCAGCGCCTCGCGCACGGAGATGAGCTGCGCGATCATGTGAAGCTGCTGGCCGAGGTCGGTCTCCGGGAACACCGTGGCGATCGGCGGCGCTCCGGCGAGGGCGCCCGAGAGCAGCGCCTGGTTGTCGAGCGCGCGGTCGAAAATGCCGGTATAGCTGCGCTCGAAAAGGTTTCCATAGCTGCGCGCGAGCAGGGCGCGGATGGCGTTCGACGAGGCGTCGGCGCCCTGATCCTCCCGGACGTAGGAGGTCAGCCCCACCGGCCCCTCGGGCGACACCTGGTACTGCGTGATCACGTTGCCCACCTGGAACGTGTTGGTGCCCGCGACCGAGATGGACATCGAGACCTGCGCGTTTTCGTTGAGCGAATGCAGCAGGTCCGCGGTGCGTCCGCCCCAGCCCGTGCGCGCCGGCTGGTCGGGCAGCGACGTCTGCCAGTGCACGGTCTGATCGCTGTGCGAAAAGAGCTGCGGCGGCACGGCCACGCTATGGTTGAGGTATTCCTCGCGAGTGAGCGGCGCCACCAGCGGCCCGACGTTGCCGACCAGCGCGGCTCTACCCGAATTGAACAGTCCCTGGACCCCGGCAAGGCTCGGATGGAGCCCCCACTCCCGCGCGTCGCCCGGCACCGGAACGAGCGGGTGCAGCGGCAGCAGCGAGCTCTGCGGCAGCGCCAGGGCGTCGCGTGCGGCGGCGTACTGGGCGTAGTCGGCGGCGAGGGTCGGCACGATGACGTTGTTGCCGTCGTTGCCGCCATAGAGGAAGACGCAGACGAGGCTTTTATAATCGACGAGCGGCGCCGCGGCGGCGATGCGGCGCAGGTCGAACAGGGTATTGGCCGCGGCGGTCATTCCGACCGCGGCGCAGGCGGATTGGCGGAGGAACTGGCGGCGTGTCGTGCGGCGGATCTCGCTCATCGTCATTCCTCCTTACTTCTGCACCACGGACTCGGGAGCCAGGCTGGCGAGCCAGAGCAGGGTGAGGACCCGTTGATCGCCCGTGCGCGGAAAACCGGGATCGGCGAGGGCGGTGCGCAGGATGCCGCGCGTGGCCTCGGACATCGAGCCGCCGAAGAGCAGCAGGTCCACGCGGTCGAGCAGGGCCTCGTCGTTCGGCGCCTGCGGCGGCTGGAACGGCGCCAGGTCGAAGCGCAGCGGGCTGTTGCGGTCCGCTCCGCCGAGGAGGACCGTGAGGTGGAGGTTGGCGGTGCCGAGGATCGTCGTTTCGGTGGCGATCTGGAATTCCGGCGAGACGAGGCCGGCCTGCGCGATCTCTCCCGGCAGCGCGAAGCCGGGCTCGAAGAAGTTGAACACGGTCGGTGCGCGCAGCGGGGTCTCTCCGGTGCTCAGGCCCTGGCGGTCGAGCTGGCCGAAGAAGCGCCACCGGCCGTTGCGCGGCTCGGCGTCGAGCGTGCGCAGCAGGCCGGCGAGGCGCACGGCCGGCTCGCGCAGATGGCCGGCGTCCTGCCGCGCGGCGAGCGTTGCCGACCGCGCCTCGTAGTCGAGGAGGATGGCCTTGAGCACGGCCTTGAGATCGCCGCGGGCACCGGTGCCGTTATCTCCGAACGCCTGGCCGCAGCGATAGACATAGGCGGGGCTCGGGTTGCTCGTCACCAGCCGCTGGATGAGGAAGCGGCAGAGGAACGGCCCGGCGTTGGGATGGAGGAAGACGGCGTCGAGCGCCTGCTCGAGATCGGTCCGGGCGCTCTGCCCGGCTGGCAGCGCGACGCCGCCGAGCAGCCGCTTTTCCCCGGTGTCGTGAAAGGCCGCCCAGGGTTCCATCGGGATGCGGAAGTTGCGCTGCGGGCGGAAGAAGCGCCGCGGGTCGACCTGGTTCTGGCCGCCCAGCGTCCAGCCGGTGAAGGCGCGCGCGAGGGCCTCCACGACGTCCTGATCGTAGGTGGGGATCGGCTGGTTCCGGGCATCCAGGTGGAGAGTGCCGTCCGGGTGGAGCTCGTAGAGGCCGATCGAGAAGAGCTGCAGGATCTCGCGGGGGTAGTTCTCGTTCGGGTTGAGCCCCAGCTCCGGGATCGCCTTGCTGCTCCCCGCCATGTCGAGGTAGACCCCCATCGCGGGGCTGAGCGTCACCGCTTCGAGCAGCTCGCGGAAGCTGCCGAAGGCGTGCTGGGCGAGCAGGTCGAGATAGGCCGCCAGGCTCTCCGGGTTGTTGCGCAGGTCGGCGTCGCGGTCGGAGATCACGAACAGCTCGGAGAGCGCGAAGACGACTCGCTGGCGGAGCTGGTCGGGTCCCTGGACGGCCTGGTCGAAGAAGGACTCGCGCACGAGCCCGGGCGCGGGCTCCTCGCCTCCGGCCACCAACCGGTCGTAATCGGCGAGGTGGGAGGCCGCGGGCAGCGCGAGCTGCTCGTCGAGCCAGGAGCCGAAGCCCCTCTGTTGGAGCGCCTCGGCTTCGCCGGGCCGCGGCCCATAGGTGGCCTGGAGGAGGAAGCGGGCCGCCTCCTCGAGAGTCGGCGGGCCTGGGGGGAGGGCCGGCGGGGCCGGCGGCGGCGTGAAGGTCTGGCTGCCGCTCGACTGGCGGAAGAAGCCCTTGATCTCGCCGGCCGGGTAGGCGGCGGTGTGCAGGTTCAGGTAGCACTCCCCGCCGCGCAGCGCGGCGAGGATCTCCGCCGTGTCGAAGGTGCCGGCCGGCTCGATGCGCCAGACGCGCGAGCCGTCGGCCTGGATCGCGGCCGTGTCCACGTCGAAGAGGATGGAGCCGTCCCCGGCGTGGATGTGCTGGCTGGTGATCGGGCCGGTGAGGCCGGAGTGCGAGAAGCGCAGGACGGCGGCGCTCCCGTCCCGGGTCAGCGTCAGGGTCGAGGAGCCGGAGCCCGCGCTGGTGGCGCCGCTCTGCGGAGTGAGCGTGGCGAGGAAGAGCGTGCCGCCCTCCTCGGAGGGGGGCGGCGGCGGAGCGCTCAGGTCGTAGACCGCGGTCCTGACGGCGCTCGCCTTGAGGCCTTTCTTGTAGGCGAACGCCTTGATCGTCGCCGTGGCCGTGAGCTGGATCGGTCCCTTGTAGACCGGGCTCGTCTTGCGCGACGGGCCGGACCCGTCGGTCGTGTAGTAGATCGTCGCTCCGGAGGTAGTGGTGGTGAGGGTGACGGAGAGCGGCGCGGCGTGGGTCCCCGGCGGGGGAGAGAAGGCCGGGGCCGCCGCCGCTCCCTGGGCCTCCGCAACCAGGAGGACCGGAGGACCAGGGTGCGAATGGGCGTCCTCTGCCAGTGCCGGCGTCGCCAATCCGAACAGAGCCATCAGCAAGGCCGCGTCCCGCCGTCTCATGGTGCGCCTCCGATCCGGGGTAGGTGCCGCAGGGGGTGAAACCCCCGGGCCGGCGGTTTCCTGCGGCTGGCGAGATACCCCGGATCACTTGCGCCGGGGCCGCTTCGCCTCCTTGGGCTCCGGACCCAGGACGGCGAGCCGCTTTTGCGCCAGCCGGTGGGTGGAGACGAATTCCATCTGCCCGGGCTCCGCGGGCTCGACCCGCGCGTAGTAGCGCCGGGCGGCATCCGGCAGGCCGTAGTGCTCGGCGAGGCGGCCGAAGACGTACCAGTCGTCGGACTCGGGCGACCTGGCGCCGGCCGTCAGCGCCTGGAGGATGAGCTGGTACGACTCCGCGGTCTTGCCCATCTCGGCGTAGAGCGAGGCCAGGGTGTGGAGGGAGGAGGACCTACCGTACTTCTGCAGCGCCGCGGCGCGCTGGGCGAGCTCGACCGCGCGCTCGTCCGCCTTGCCGCGGAGGAGCGCGTTCCAGGCCAGGCTGTTGAAGGTGCTGGAATCGGCCTTGCCCGCGTCCACCAGCCGCCGCAGGTATCTCTCCGCCGCTTCGAGGTCGTCCTTCTGCTCGGCCGCACTGCAGAGCGTGAGCAGCGCCTGCTCATCGTCCGGGAGCCTCGCCAGCCGCTCCTCCGCGAGCCGGCGCACGTCGTCCCAGCGTTTCAGGTCGATGAGCTCCTGGATCGCGAGGCCGTAGGCGCGGTCGGAGCCGGGGTGCGCCGCGAGCAGGCGCTGCGCCGCCTCGGCCGCCTCGGCGTGGCGTTGCGACAGCATGTAGGAGAGGGTCAGGGCGAGGTCGAGCGCGGTCCGCCGCGGGCCTTCCGGGGCCGCGTCCCGGCAGGAGAGGAGGATCGGCACGGTCCTGCCGGAGTCGTCGCTCCTGACCGCCAGGCTCGCCGCGGCGCAGCGCGCCTCGTCGGCAGAGGCCTCGGTGCCGCGGGTCCACAGGGTCGCGAACGGAGACGAGGCGAGCGGGTCGTCCCCGCCCGCGGCCGCGACCTTCTCCCGCGCCCAGTCCAGCCACTGCCGGGCGCCGGCCAGGTCGCCCCGCTCCAGGCGGAGCAGGGCTTCCAGGCCGAGGAAGTAGGGCGCTTTGTCGAAGCCGGCGATCCTGTATTCGCCGTCTTCCCGGACGATGTAGTACGCCATCTCGGTGTTGGCGAACGTCAGCGACAGGAGGACGCGGTAGCCCACGGCGTCGTCGCCGGTGACGGTCTCCCGGAGAGCTGCCAGGCCCAGGTCGAGCACGACGTCGAGCGGGACCACGGAGTCGCCCATGTTGCCCACGAGCGCAGCCAGGCCTCCTTCGAAGCTCTCGCGGGCGTGCTCGTCCGCGTCGATCTCGGCGCGGATGCCGCGGCTGAGAAAGCTCAGGTAAGCCTCCGGCTCGAGGGGGCCGGAGCCCGCGAGGAGGAACAGGCGCTTGGCCACGCTCGCCGGCTCGCCGGGCGGATAGCTCAGCTCCTCGTGACGCCGGGCCTTGCGCAGCAGCTCCACTCGCGCGAGGACCTCGGCGTTCGGGGCTCGCCGGTTCGCCCGCTCGATCAGGTCGGCCGCCTCCGCGTACCGGCGCGCATGGACCAGGTCCCATCCCGCCTCCTCGAGCGCCTTGCGGCGCTTCTCCGGATCGGGGAAGCTGCGCTCGGCCTCCCGCATCGCGGCCTCGGCATTGGCGGTGGCGGCCACGGCCACCAGCCGCAGCGTCGACCGCTGGTCCGTGGCTTCGAGGCCGTCCAGGAGCTCTTTCATCTCGGCGAAACGGCCGGCCCGAAAGAGGGCGATCGCCAGGTTGTCGTCCAGCGAGCCGTCCTCGAGGTCGGCCTTGAGCGCCCGGTATTCGTCGATCGCCGCCGCGAGGTCCGCGCCCTTGGAATACCGCTTCCCCTTGTCGTCGTGCTCCAGCAGGACGGCGAGGCTGCGGCGCGCCTCGGAGTCTTTCGGATCGAGCTCCTTGGCCTTGCGATAGGCCGCGAGGGCTCCGGCGCGGTCGAAGCCTTCGCCGAAGAGACGCCCCACCGGGTCGTGCACGAGGACCCAGCCGAGGTCGCGCCAGGCCGGGGCGAAGGCGGGTTCCAGGTCGACGGCGCGTTGCGCCTCCTCGCGCGCCGATTCGCCCATGCCGCCGGCGAGCAGCGTCCGGGCGATGCGCAAGCGGGGGAGCGCCTTCTTCGGAGAGAGGGCGGAGAGCCGTCCCAGCTCGCCGAGCGCTTCGCGCACGCGGCCGGCGGCGAGGAGGGTCTCCCCCACCTGGTCGAACCCGAGGATCACGGCGTCCTCGGCCCAGATCCCGCTCGCCGACTTGCGCAGGGCCTCGAACTCCTCGGCGCTGAGGCGGCGCTTGTCGATGGTGAAGCGCATGGTGGCCGTGACGGTGCCATCGCCGGCCGCGGCGTAGTCCTCGGAGAGCGTGCCCGGGCCGACCTGCCGGACCCGGCTCGGAGGGAGCTGCTGCGGCTGGAAGCCGGCCGGCGGCACGATGCGATACCGGATCTCCGTGCTGAACGGCCGGGTCAGGACGTACGCGGCCTTGCGCGGCTTCTTCTCGTCCGGCTCGCTCCGCAGCTCGTCCGGCAGGCGTCCCAGGGCCGTGGCCGGGACGACCGCGACGGAGGCGTTCTGGATGTCGGTGACGCCGCGCGGCGAGTCCTCGGCCTCCAGGCGCAGGCGGAACGGGCCCGAGAGGTCGACCGGGTCCGAATGGTCGAACTTCCCGAGCTTGTCGGTCATGTAGACGGAGCTCACGTACCCGGCGAGCGACTCGCGCAGGCTCTTGGCGTCCTGGGCCGCGTAGGAGGCGCGGAGGTCGCGCTCGGCCGCTCCCCGGATCTCGGTGGTCTCGACCACGCGCGCCTTCCCGAGGTCGGCGAGGAGGATCTCGCGGGTCTCGACCTCGTGGTTGTCCGCGGCCGTGGCCTCGGGCGTGCGCACGAGGGCCTGGGTGCCGGGGCTCGCGATCAGGGCGAGCCTCCCCTGATCGCCGGACGGCAGCTCGCCGGCGCGCGCGTAGCGGTCGGTCGGATCGATCCAGATCTCCGGCTCGCCGGAAACGACCACGATCGCATGGTTGAACGCTCCCATTCCGGGGAGCGTCTCCTCCACGTCGGGGTAGTTCTCGCCGGCCATGAGCAGAGCCACGTGGGCCGGGATCTGCAGCTTGCGCAGCAGGGCGGTCAGGAGCACCGCCTTGTCCTTGCAGTCTCCGAACTTGCGGCGCAGGGTCTCGGCTGGCGGCCGGGGGATGATCGAGCCCTCTCCCAGCTCGACGCCGGTGTAGCGGACCTCGGCCCCCATCCGGGCGAGGAGGCGGTCGAGGGTCTCGCGCGGCGTCTTCGCCGGCACGTCCGCCGCGCGCAGGAAGGTCCGCAGCGCGGCGGACTCCTCGGCCCCGCGGATCGCCTCCTCGACGATCTCCGAGTAGCGCTGCGCCACCGCGGACCACGAGGGAGCCGTCGAGAACCCCACGTAGGAGAGGAAGGGGGGGTCGAAGGGCATCCCGATCTCGAAGTCGTCTTTTCCGAACGGGGAGATGTCCCGGTACTCGAAGGTGAGGCGCCGCCGGCCGTCCTGGACCTCCTCGCGGACTCCGCCTTCGGGGAGCTGCCGGACGACGTGGCGGAGGGGAAGATCGACCGGGGCCTCCACGATCAGGCGCACGTGGCGCAGCGGCATCCAGAGGCGCACCGGCAGCATCTCCACGGTGCCGCGGTCGAAGAAGGGAGCGGTGTCGCGGCCCGTCACCTCGGTCTCGACCACGGCTCCGGGGCCGGTGGCCGGCAGGGGAGCGCGCAGGATGCGGCCGTCCTCGAACATCTCCGGCTCCTGGGAGGTGGCGGACTCGGCGATCGTCGCCGGATCGAGGAGATGGACAGCGCCGTCCGGCGTGATGACCCGTGCCCGGAGCTGCGGACGTTCCTGGTACCAGGGGGACCACGGCTCCTCGATCGACGACCATCCCGCGTCGGCCGACGCCTTCAGGATGCGGTAGACCACCCTCCGGACGCGGCTCGCCCGGCCCTGCTCGTCATAGCTGGTCCGCCTCTCCGAGAGGAGGACGATCACGTCCTCCTCGTCGCCGCCCGCTGCGACGGCCGAAGCCGCCCGGAGCATCTCGGCGGGATCGGCGGCGAATGCCCCCGCCTCCCAGGGTTCGGCAGGAGCGGCGGTATTGGCGGCATTGGCGGCATTGGCGGCATCGGCCGGCGCGAGCGGGCCGGCCGCGAGCAGGGCGGGCAGGACAATGAGGCAGAGCCTGGAAAGGCGGCGAACCTGGGACATCGATCCTCCTCGTGAGGTGCTCCGGAGCGTGGGCACCATTCTGAGGGGAGTGTCGCCGGCAATTCAAGCGTTTCGCGCGACCGGAGGATAGACTCGGGGCGATGGCTGCCCGCGGCTCCGTCAGAAGTTTCTTCGCGGGGGTGCGATAAACGCCGGGCTCGTCCCGCTCTAGGGGTGTGCGCAGGATCATGACGACCTGCGCCACCAACGAACCAGAAAAAGGAGAGTCCCCCATGTCGCAGCCTGTCGCTTCCTCCGCGTCTGCCCCGAGTCCGATCAACGGCAACAGCAACAACTCGAGCCTGAACTTCCAGTTCCTCGAGCTTCCCGCGAGCGGCAACGTCACCGTGAACGTCGAGAACAACCCCAACTCCGGCTCCATCACGTTCACGCTCTGGCACGTCAAGGGCGGCATGCCGGACCAGCCGGTGAAGACCCTCCTCGGGAACGGCTCCACCATCTCGATCTCCGGCAACCTGGAGCTGGGCGCCAACTACTACATCGGCAACCCCAGCAACGCCGGCGGCCAGAATTTCGTGGCCGCCTTCACGGCCTGATCGGGGTCTCTGAGGGCCGCCCTTCCCTTCGGGGAAGGGCGGCACCTCGGGCTAAGACGATTGACAGAAGAATCAACGGAGTGGAACATTGAGTGCCGTGCGCATTGTGACTTTGGAGGTCTCCTCCCGGCAACAGACCAATCGCCGTTTCCTGCGTGCTTCGAGGGACAGCAGCAGGGAGAATTCATCAGCTTCGAGACGCCGGCGCTCTTGTTCAAGGTGCTGACGCAGAAGCCTAACGGAGTCCGAACAGGTAAAGGAGTGCCGCATATCCGCTGGGCAACGGCTGAGGCGGTGCTTGCAGGTCCGCATAGCGCACAGCCATTTCGAGGAAGAACCGGGCGTGGAAGAACGCCTCCAGAATCGGCCGGGTCACCTCGGTCCAGCGCGCGTTGTCCTCGTGCTTGAATTCCTTCCCGGTGCCCGATTCCACGATCTGGACGAACCAGGGGTTGAGCGGAAGGCCGGGGGCGAGCGCCTGCAGTTTCTCGACAATCGAGCGGGTCTGCTGCTGGAGCCCGTACACCTTGAAGCTCTGGTGGTAGAAACGATAGATAGGGTCCTCGTAGCCCCAGTGATCGCTGCACTGTTTGAGCAGCGCCTCCAACTCGTGCCGTTCGCGCCGTAGGCTCAGGAGCAGAGATCCTTCAGGACCTTGCGCTGCGGCGGCTCCGGTTTCGAGGCCTTGAGGCTCCGCTTTGCTCCTGAGGTTTTCAAGCAGCTCCGTCATGGGCTTCCAGTCCCATTCCAGAGGGGGGATCTCAGGAGGAGGAGGGACCTCCTCCTTCGGTTGGATCCATTCGACACGGCTATGGGTGAAGCGGGCGACATATTCGATCCAGACGGATTCTCCAGAATCTCTGATCGAAGTGTAGAACCTGATGTCTCCGTGAAGCGGCCACTCGACGTCACGATCCAGTCCGCGCTTGCCTCCCTGGGCATGCAGCAACAGTCGTCCATCGCGGGTGATCGTAT
>JBJMGZ010000110.1:0-17337 GCA_045807605.1 Thermoanaerobaculia bacterium
CCTGGATTTCCTCCGCCGCATCGCCCGCGATCCGCTCCCGGCGGTGGCGGAGAATCCGCCGTCCGCGCGGGTGCTGCGGGAGGTGGAGGAGATCTGCGGCCGGGTGCGCCGGAGCTTCCTCCAGCACGAGCTGCGCAGCTATGAAGTGATCCAGCAGACGCGGGCGACGCTGTGAGCGCTAGGAGCCTGTCACCTCGAAAAGATGGATACACCCCTGTAGGGGCACCCCTTGTGGGTGCCCTTCCGGAGGGCGGCCACAAGGGCCGCCCCTACATGAAACGCTATCTGCGACGAAGGTCCTACGGGCAGCCGACTTCGATCCAGCAGGCGTTGGCGCTCGGGTCCGGCGGCGCTTCCGCGAGCCTCAGGAAGACGTTCCAGCGCTTGCCGTCTCCCACGCGCAGCTCGCTCGCCGGGATCCTCTGCATGTCGACCGTCCACGGCCCGGGCGAGCTGACGATCTGGACCATGCCCTGCTCCACGCCGCCCACCACGAACGGCAGCGTCGCGCCCGTGTCGCGCACCGTCGGCTGGCCGGGCTCGACCCGCCACTCGGAGCCCTTGCCGCCGCCATTGGCGCCAGTACCGCGCAGCGTGTAGCGCGCGCGGGCGAGCCGCAGGTCGTTCGCCCGGCGGTCGAAGCTCGAGGGGCAGGACGGGTGATATTGCAGGCAGAGCGCATCCCCGACCCGGCCGGTGGCCGTGGAGAAGGCTTCGAGGTCCTGGATCACCAGGTTGTTGGAGCCGTCCGTGCTGAAGGTCCAGGTGCCGCGGGAACCGGCCTGGGCCTGCGCGGAGCCCTCACCTCCAAGACCCGCCAGGATGGCGACGATGGCAAGGAAACACCTCATCCATACCCGCAGTGCAACAGACATCTGATCATGCATGGGAAAACCTCTCGGGACTGCGCAATCAGTATCCCAGACCTGCGCCCGGGGCGCAACCTTCACAATCAGAAGGGCAATCAAGAGAGATCCGGCTCGCCGCAGGCCGCGAGCACCTGCTCGCGCACCGCGTCCCGCAGCCGGACGGCCGCGGCCCAGTCCGAGCCGTCGGGACGGACCGGCGGATGCACCGACAGCTCCACCCCGCCGCGGCGCGGGAACCACTCGCTCCCGCGCAGCTTGGAGCGGGTGCCGCGGATCGCCACCGGGACCACGGGCGCGCCGGTCTGGGCGGCCACCACGAAGGTGCCCATGCGGAAGGGGCGCAGGCCCGGGATGCGCGTGAACGTCCCCTCCGGGAAGATGACCAGCGAGGCGCCCGAGCGCACGGCCTCGGCCGCCTTGCGCGTCTCCTCCGCGCCCTGACCGGCGTCGAAGCGCTCCACGAAGACCGCGCCCAGGCGTTCCAGCGGCAGGCGGGAGAACGCCTTCTTCCCCAGCTCCCGCTTGACCACGTAGCCCAGGTCCGGAGGGAGGAGGGCGGAGAGCACGAACGCATCCAGATAGCTGGCATGGTTGGACGCCACGATCCGCGGGCCCGGCCCGGCCAGGTGCTCCAGCCCCTCGGCCTTCATCGGGCTGCCGGTCAGGAAGGCCAGCGACCGGGCCAAGAAGCGCGCAAAGCGGCGCCGGCGCGGCAGGCCCGGCATGATGGCCAGCGCGATCCAGACCGGGAGCGCCGCCAGGGCGAAGACGAGCCAGAACCAGCCCGCGTAGAGGAGATCTCCTACTACCCGCAGCCGGGCCGGGACGCCCGACGCGGCCAGATGGACGAGCTGCAGCCAGACCGCCGTGCGCCCCCGGGCGAGATGCCCGCGCTCGTAGAGCTCCCGGCTCGCCGCCCGCCGGATCTTGCCGCTCGACGTCTTGGGCACGGTCTGGGGAGGCGCGAGCACCACGTCGTCGGCGGGGGTGCCGAGGAGCGCGACCGCCACGTCCTGGATCTCGCGCCGCAGCCGGTCGAGCTCAGGAGTTGTCCCCCTTTTGGGGCGCTCGCGGGTTTCGGCCAGGACCACGACCTTCTCGGTCCCCGACCCGGGGTCCACGGTGCCGAACACGGCCACGCACCCCTTGCGGATGCCGGGGATCTCCCCCACCGCCTCCTCCAGCTCGTGCGGATAGAGGTTGCGGCCGGCGCGGATGATGATGTCCTTGACCCGGCCGGTGATGTAGACCTCGCCGCCCGCAATGTAGGCGCGGTCGCCCGAGTCGAGCCAGCCGTTGCGGATCAGCCTCTCCGTGGCCTCGGGGTTGCGGTAGTAGCCGCTCGTGGTCGAAGGCCCCTGGATCTCCAGCCGCCCCTCCCGGCGCTCGCCCAGCTCCTTGCCCGACGCGTCCACGATCCGCACTTCGTGGTCCGGCAGCGGAAAGCCGCAGGAGACGAAGCGCAGGGTATTCGAGGTGTGGGCCTCGGCCGGCACGGCCTCCCCCGTCTTCTGGAAGGCCTCGCGGTCGACGGTGTCGACGACCGGCCCCCGTCCCACCGGCGTGAAGGCGACGGCGAGCGAGCACTCGGCGAGGCCGTAGACGGGCGCCATGGCCCTGGGATCGAAGCCGTGGCGCGCGTAGCGCTCGGTGAACCGGCGCATGGCCTCGGGGCTCACCGGCTCGGCGCCGTTCAGGGCGAAGCGCCACGAGGAGAGGTCGAGGCCGTCGATCTCCGCCTCTTCGACCTTGGCCACGCACAGCTCGTAGGCGAAGTTGGGGGCGGCCGAGAGCGTGCCGCGGTGGCGATGGATCGCCCAGAGCCAGCGCGACGGCCGGGCCAGGAAGGTGAGCGGCGACATCAGGATCAGCGGCACGCCGAAGTAGAGGCTCCCCATCCACGCGCCGATGAGGCCCATGTCGTGATAGAGCGGCAGCCAGCTCACCACCACGTCCTCGCCGCCGAAGCTCACGGCCTTGCCGATCGAGCGCAGGTTGGCGAGCAGGTTGCCATGGGTGAGCGTCACCCCCTTGGGACTGCCGGTGCTGCCCGAGGTGAACTGGAGAAAGGCGATGCCGTCCTCCCGGACGGCGGCCGAGGCGGCTCCTCCCGGAGCCGAGAGGTCGGAGACCGTCACCACCTTCTTCAGCCCCGGGAGCTGGGCGCGCAGCAGCCTGGCCAGGGGGAGCACCTCCGGAAAGGTGACGAGCACGGCGGCCTGCGCGGTTTTGAGGATGCCCGCCTGGCGGTGGAGGTGGTCCTCGATCTGGCTCAGCCGCGCCGGCGGATAGAGCGGCACCGGGAAGGCGCCCGCGAGCTGCGCGCCCAGGAAGGCCGCAAAATAATCGAGCGAGGTGGGAAGCATCAGCCCCACGGCCTGCCCGGGACCGACGCCCAGAGCCTGGAGGCCCGCGGCCACGGCGCCGGCGCGCCGCGCCAGCTCGCCGAAGCTCATCTCTTCGGGCTCGCCGTCGCCGGGGTAGTAGAGGATGTGCCGCCGCTCCGGATGGCGCTCGACGTGCCAGTCGAGCACCTCCAGCAGCGTCCGCGTGCGCTCGGGAGCGGGCTCGGCCGGCGCGGAAGGCTCCTCCAGGATTGCGGAGGAGAGCCCTGCGACGCCGGAAGGCCCGGCCAGCAGGGCGCGGAGAAGATCCCGCGGAGTCTCGGCCGAGGTCAGCAGCGATTCCGAGAGGCGGATGCCGAAGGCTTTCTCCAGCCGCAGGAGCAGCTCGGCGCGGGCCAGGCTGTCGAGCCCGAAATCCCGCTCCAGGGAGGAGTCGAGCGTGGCGCTTTCCAGGCCGCGGCGCCCGGGTTGAAGCTCCCGCGCGAGCGTGCGGACCAAGCCGAGGAGCTCCTCGGCGATCGCGGCTGGGGCCTGGGTTGCCATTCGGGGAAGAGCATACCCTACCCCTTGATCACCCCCAGCGGCACCAGCCTCGCCACCTTGCGGGCGAGGCCGGCGTTGTGGACCACGTCCACCACCCGGTCGACGTCCTTGTAGGCGTGGGGGGCCTCCTCGGCCAGCTCGCCCAGGCCGGCGCAGCGCACCACGATGCCCTGGTCCTCCAGCTCCTTGCGCACCTGGGCACCCTGCTTCACCTTCTTGGCCGCGGTGCGGCTCATGGCGCGGCCGGCGCCGTGGCAGGTGCTGCCGAAGGAGCGCTCCAGGGCGCCGTCCGTGCCCACCAGCACGTAGGAGGCCGTGCCCATGCTGCCGGGGATCAGCACCGGCTGACCGAACTCCTTGTAGGCCTCGGGCGTCTCCGGGTTCGAGGGGCCGAAGGCGCGGGTCGCGCCCTTGCGGTGGACCACGATCGGGCCATCCCCATGCTCTTCGAGCTTGGCCATGTTGTGCGCCACGTCGTAGACCAGGCGCAGGCCGCCCTCCTCCCCGAAGGTCTTCTCGAACACCTCGCGGGCCGCGTGGGTGATGGCCTGGCGGTTCGCGAAGGCGAAGTTGGCCGCGGCGCACATGGCGCCGAAGTAGGCCTGCCCCTCCCTGGACTGGAACGGCGCGCACGCCAGCTCCCGGTCCGGCAGCTTGATGCCGTGGCGGGCCATGACCTCGTCCATCGCGCGGACGTAGTCCGTGCACACCTGGTGGCCCAGGCCGCGGGAGCCGGTGTGGATCAGGATCACGATCTGCCCCTTGTACAGACCCAGGGCCTCGGCCGCCGCGGGATCGAAGATCCGCTCCACCCTCTGAATCTCCAGGAAGTGGTTGCCCGAGCCGATCGTGCCGAGCTGCCCCTTGCCCCGCTCCCGCGCCCTGTCCGAGACCTTCGCGGGATCGGCGCGCTGGAAGGAGCCCTCGGCCTCCGTCCTCTCCAGGTCCTCGGACGACGCCATGCCGATCTCGGCGAGATAGCGGCAGCCCTCGCCCAGGATGCGGTCCATGTCCTCGCCCGCGAACTTGAGCCGGCCGCCCTTGCCCGCGCCCGAGGGGACCACGCGCGCGAGGTCGGTCATCAGCGGCTCCAGCCGGTGGCGTATCTCGCCGAAGCTGACTTCGGAGGCCAGCAGCCGCACGCCGCAGTTGATGTCGTAGCCCACGCCGCCCGGCGAGATCACGCCGTCCTCGGCGCGGAAGGCGGCCACTCCTCCGACCGGGAAGCCATAGCCCTCGTGGGCGTCGGGCATGGCGTAGGCCCAGCCCGTGATGCCGGGCATGGTGGCCACGTTGACGAGCTGCTCCAGCGTGCGGTCGCCGATGGCGCGCTCCCAGAGCACGTCGTCCACATAGATCCGGGCCGGGACGCGCATGTCCTCCCGCGCCGTGGCCGGGATCTCGACCAGCCAGGGGCTGATCCGCTCCCATGGATACTTCGTCACGGTTTTCATACGTCCAGGATCACCTCCGCGGAAAAACCTTCCGCCGTCTCCACCACCTCCAGCCCGTGGAAGGTCGCGGCCTTGACCATCGAGGGCGAGACCTCCACGGCCACGCCGTGCGCCCGCGCCCGGATCCGGGTGTCGGAAGCCTCCAATACCTCGATCTCCAGGGGCACCCACAGCTCGGTCTCGGCGACGTAGAGGATCTCGTTGAGCCAGTCCACGACCAGGGACTCGCGGTCGTGCGACGAGACCCCGATCTCGCGCGCCTCGCCCCCCGCCGCCGCGGGGACTTCGCGAAGCATGAGCCTTGCCAGCCCCCGCGCCGCCTCGGCCAGCAGCTCGCCGAAGCTCGCGGCCCGGACCTGGAGCCCGATCTCGGAGGTGTGGTCGATGAAGCGGTGGGAGGCGCTCACGCCGGCGATGTTATCGCCTCCGCTTCCGGAACCGCCGCCAGCGCGCGGTCCAGGCCGGCGGAGACGTCGGCCACGAGGTCCTCGGCGGCCTCGATGCCCACGGACAGCCGCAGCAGCCCGTCCCCGATGCCGGCCCGGCGCCGGGCCTCGGCGTCCATGGAGGCGTGCGTCATGGTGGCGGGATGCGCCACCAGGCTCTCCACGCCGCCCAGGGACTCGGCCAGGGCGAACCAGCGGAGGCCGTCCACGAAGGCACGGACCGCCGGCTGTCCTCCCCCTGGGCCGCCCGCCAGCTCGAAGCTCACCATGGCGCCGAAGCCGCTCTGCTGCGCGGCGGCCACGGCATGCCCGGGATGGTCCTCCAGCCCCGGCCAGTAGACCCGGGCCACGGCCGGATGGGTGCGCAGGCGCTCGACCACCGCGGCCGCGTTCTCCAGGTGGACGCGCATCCGGGCGTGCAGCGTGCGCAGGCCGCGCAAGGTGAGATAGCTGTCGAACGGCGAGCCGGCGATCCCCAGGCAGTTGGCCCACCAGGCGACGTCCGCGAGGAGCTGCGAGTCGCGGGCCACCACCGCGCCGCCGACCACGTCGCTGTGGCCGTTCAGGTACTTGGTGGTCGAGTGGACCACCAGGTCCGCGCCGAGCTCCAGGGGTCTCTGGAGAGCGGGAGAGAGGAAGGTGTTGTCGGCCGCGACCAGGGCGCCGATCCGGGCGGCCTGGCGGCAGACGGCGCGCAGGTCGGTGATGCGCAGCAGCGGATTGCTCGGCGTCTCCACCCAGACCAGGCGGGGTCCCGCATCCAGGGCAGCCTCGCGCTGCCCGGGATCGCTCAGATCGGCGAAGACGACGCGGAACGCGCCCTTGGCGGCGCAGGCTTCGAGCAGCCGCCAGGTGCCGCCGTAGCAATCGAAGGGAGCGACGACGAGGTCGCCCGGCTGGAGGAGCTGCAGCACGAGGTGGACGGCCGACATGCCGGTCGAGGTGACCACGGCGCCGGCGCCCCCTTCGGCCTCGGCGAGGGCGCAGGCGAGCAGGTCCCGGGTCGGGTTGCCGGAGCGCGTGTAGTCGTAGGTCCGCGGCTGGCCGAAGCCCGCGAAGGTGAAGTTGGACGACAGGTGGATGGGCGGCACCACGGAGCCGTGATGCTGATCGGTGCAGAGCCCGGAGCGTACAGCGGAGGTAGCCGGTGAGAGGGGTTGGAGACGGTCCATCTGGGATCCTCCTTGTCTCTCATCGGAAACCCTACGGAGAACCGCCAGATCTCGGCCAGGACCCACGCGTTGCGTTCCCTGGCTCTCATCTGCCGGCGAGCCGTCGTGGCTTGCCGTAGGAGTTGGCACCTTCCCGGAGTGGTGAGCTCCGAGGGTTGCCCCGGCTTCTTCGGGCCTATTCCCTCAGCCGGTCTCGATGAGTCCGGGGAACAGTAGAGCCGCGGCGGGGGCAAGTCAAGAGGCAGGTTATAATCCCGTCAACATCTTGCAAGAGGGGAGCCGGACATGAAGACATGGCTTCGTCGCACCCTGCCGGTCGTCTCTGTGGGAGCCCTGGCTCTCGTCCTCGCCGCGTGCGGCAGCTCGAAGCCGGCCGGCACCGGGAATTCGCGGGTGGTGGCCAAGACCCGGCACGTCACCATCCGGGAGTCGCAGGAGGTCCCGGTGGTGGCGCCGACCCTCAAGCTCTTCTGGGAGCTGTCGAGCGTCCAGGTCCGCGATCCGTCGGCCGCCCGCCGCCTCCTCGAGGCCGATCCCCGGCAGCCCGCGCCGGTGCTCCAGCCGCTGGGCGTGGACTTCGAGGGCTACCAGAAGGCGCTGTCCGAGGCGGCCGGGGTGCGTGCCGCCGTCCTGTTCCTGCCGCACGACGCCGATCCCGTCGCGGAGGCCCGGCGGCACGGCCTCGCCGTCGATCCCTGGCCGGAGACGGCACCGCCGGCCCTGCTGTCCGGGCCCGCGGTGGATACCCTGATCCTCTTTCAGCCGCCGGTCGCCGCGCGGGTCGCCTCGCTGCACGGCCTGGCCGGTCTCCTCCTGGCCGAGACCCGGCCGGCGAACCGGCTTGACCCCGCGCTCTACCAGGTCCAGCCGCGGGACTGGAAGCGCTCCGCCACCTTCGAGCACACGCGCTGCTCGGCGCCGCTCGACGCAACGACCTTCATCACCCAGCTGACCTACGACGGGGGAGCCACGGACGTGCAGCCGAACGAGCTCTCCAAGGAGAGCTGGGGACCGTGCGCGCTCTCGCCCGCAGGCGGGCTCAAGGCGGTCAAGGCCCGGCAGCCCGGCCGCGCTGCGGCAGGCCGGCCGGTGATCATCGCGTCCAGCTATCTCGCGAACCCGTACCCCGGTCCGCTCCTGGCCCGGTGGGTGGCGGTCAAGTAGGCCGGCGCCATGGCTCCCCTCTTCTTCGGCATGGTCGGCCCCTGGATCACGCTGCTCGCCATCCTCACCTGGATCGCCTACACCTCTCTCGCCCATGTCCCCGACGCGGACCAGCGCTGGGTCGAGGCGCTCTCCACGGGATGGCTGATGAAGGCGGCCGTCGCCATCGCCCTGCTGGCCTGGGCCTGGGGCTTCGGGAGCCTGTTCCTCGGGGTTTCCTACCTGCGCGGCGCCGGCCGGATCGCGGAGCTCTCCACGGTCCTCCTCGTCCTGGTCCTGCTGGCCGCGGGAGCGGCATGGCTGGCCATCTCCCGGCCCCGCCTCCGTCCCTGGATCACCTACGGCCTGGTGCTGGCCCTGATCCTCTCCTCCGGCTCGCTGCTCGTCCCGGCCCCCGAGCGGGAGCTCTCCCAGGAGACGGAGAGCGAGCGGCAGGCGGTCGCCTTCGTCCAGGGGAGGCTCGCCAGCCTGGGCTGCTTTGCAGCGCTCGGCGTGCCCGTCCGGCAGGATGGGGTGTTCGAAGCCCTCACGGCCAGCGCGGTCATCTCCTTCCAGGCGGCCAACGGCCTGCTCCGGGACCCGCGCGTGGACACGATGCCCGGGGGAGTCCGGCCGGACCCGGAGTTTCGTCTTCTCGCCCGCCCGTTTCCCTTCCTGCTCGGTCCGCAGCGCTGTGTCACGGCCCCGACTTCAGCCAGAGCTCGAAGCTCGCTCCCTCCTCCGAGCCTGCCAGCCGGAGATCGCCGCCCATCGCCCGCGGTCGCGCGGGTCTCGTCGGTAACCAAGCTACCAGGGCCCGGGTAGGGGCGAAGTCAAGAACCGAGCGTTCTGGACAGATCGAGCAGCGAGTGGACGGTCGACTCGATGTCCGCCTGAGGCTTGAAGCCATGGGCGACGGCGCTGCGGGCGGTGAAAGCGTCGGAGAGTGCCAAATAGTGCTCGCGCTCGATGAGGCCCAGGGAGACGAGCTGCCGCAAGAGCGTCAGCGTGCCGGGACGCGGCAGCGGGATCTCCTCCTCCTTGGCGAGCCATCGGAGCCGGGCTTCGACCGCTGCCCAGGCCAGAAGGAGCGCAGCCTCAGGCTGGCCCGCGTCCAGCAACCGGCGGGCCTGGGCGAGGTGTTGCTCGGCCTCGAGAGAGTCGAGCAGCGAAAGCGGCTCCCCGGGGAGAAGCTCTTCCGCCGGGCTCAGAGCGACCAGCACGAGTTGCCAGCCCGGCTCCTTTTGAATCCTCTCCACAAGCCTGCGCGCCTTGCCCAGCTCAGGCCGGAAAGAAGGAGGCTTCAGCTCGATGACGAGCCGCTCGTCACCTCGGCGTGCGATCAGATCGGGTCGCTCGTCTCTGAGGAATGACGGGAGATCGGAGCCCGAGGGCTCGACGAGAACCTCGTATCCCTTGGACCGATACTCCTCGGCAACCCGCTCGAGCCTCTGCCGTTCACTTCCGGCCAGCTCAGGTGCGATCAAAAGGCCAGCCTCCCTTCTGCCGGAGAATCCGTGATGCTGACGTGAAGGAACTCCCGGCCGCGGTTCAAAGCCTCAAGGAGAATGGGTGAGGCCACTCCGATCTGGAAAGGTCCCGCGAGCGGGCGTCTCCGGCTCAGCAGATCGGTTACCTGGACATCATCTCGAAAGACAAGCTCTTTGATCGAGTCCAGGATCGGCTTGACGATATTGTCCACGTCCATGGGGATTCCCTTGTAGAAGTAGGTGATCGTCAGGCTCAGCTCCTGGGTCAACGGAGCACTCTCTGCCGGCCACAAGGCCTCCGCGGCAGCCTTCACCGTAGCACGCCAAGGGGGAAGTCGCTGGCGGCGCCGCGTCTGCTGGGAGACCGGCGGCCCCTCCACGGTGAACTCAAAGGGAAGCATACGCCCGAGTTGCCGAGCCGTGGCCGAGATCGCTTGGTCCCAAGACGTTCTTTCCTCGGTGCAAGCATATCAGGGCGCCTCGGTTCCGGAAAGGGGCTTCGCCGCGCGCAGCCAGAGCTCGAAGCTCGCTCCCTCCTCCGAGCTTGCCAGCCGGAGATCGCCGCCCATCTGGCGGGCGAGGCGGCGGCTGAGGGCCAGGCCGAGGCCGACGCCCGGGGCCGAGCCCGCGGCGCGGGCGGCGGAGCGGTGGAAGGGACGGAAGATCCGCCGCCGGTCACGCGGGTCGATCCCCGGGCCGTGATCGCGGAGCCGGAGCACCGCGTGGCGCCCGCGCAGGCTGGCCGAGAGGTGCAAGGGCTGGCCGGGCGCGTACTTGCAGGCGTTGTCCACCAGGTTGAGGAGGATCTGCTCCGCGCTCGCCACGTCCACCCTCACCCGCGCTTCGACCGCCCCGCCCTCCACTTCGAAGGCGAGCCCCTCCTGCGCGGCGCGGTCGCGGAGGCGAGGGACCACCCGCTCCAGCAGGTCCGCCAGCGGCAGGACCTCGATCCGCTTCGCCGCGGCCCGCCTCTCCAGCCGGGAGAACGTCAGCACGTTGTCCACCAGGTGGCCGAGGCGGTCGGCCTCGCGCTTGAGGATCGCGAGGTAGGAGGGCCGCTCCTGCGCGGGCACCATTCCGTCGGCGAGCATCTCGGTGTAGAGGCGGAAGGTGGTCAGCGGCGTGCGCAGCTCATGGGTGACCGCGGAAACGAAGTCCGCGCGGCGCTGGCTGAGCGTGACCGACGCCTTGAGCAGGCTCCCCACTCCGACGAGCCCGAGCACGGCCGCCGCCCAGGCCGCGGCGAGGCTCAGGCGCACCGGCGTCCAATCGCGCGGCTCGGTCTCGGGCATCGGTCCCGGCACCAGCCGGGCCGGCAGCAACGCCAGCCGCCGGCCCGGATCGGCTTCGAGCCCGGATGGCTCCAGCGTGGACGCGGGCACCACGGGCTCGATCCGGGCGAGAAGAAAAGCTCGCAGCGCCGGCCAGTCGAGCCAGGTGCCCTGGAGCAGCCGCTCGTCCCCGCGGCGGACCCGCCGCAGCAGCACCAGGTTGCCACCCATCCAGCGCGCCTCGAACGCCGACTCGACCTCGACTCCGGCCGGGGCGGTCGGTAGTACAAGGTTCGATTGGCGGGCGAGCTCCTGCCGGCGCTGGAAGGAGAGGGCGTTCAAGTCCTCCTGCGTGTAGGCCGACTGCTGTCCGCTCTCGTTGCCGCCGACGTTGATCCGGTCGGTCAGCACACCGGGAGCGGATTGGAGGAGAGCCCAGGGATCGCGCGCCGTGGGGATCTTCTCCAGCTCCGACTGCGATACGGTCTCGGCCTGCGGCTCCTCCTGTGCAACCGGAGCCACGGGCTCGGGAGCGGTCTCCGCCACGACCGTATCCGGCTCCGGAGCCGGAGGCGCGGGGCGCGGTCTTTCGCTGCGCGGCTTGCGGCGGCGCGGCGGTTGCTCGGGGACCGGCAGTGCCGCCGCCCAGGCCGGAGCGGTCAGGGCCGGCTGCGAGCGCAGCTCGCGGTCCGGGCCGACTTCGAATCGGGCACGCACCAGGCCCGCGGTGCCCGAAGCCGGCAGCCCGGCAGGCTCCGCGGCCGAGCGGAACCTCGCGGCCGGACGCGTGTTCTCGAGCGCGATCAACTCCGCCAGCGTGGCGTCGAGCCGCCAGAGCGCGATGCGCACGTTCTCCTCGTGCGTCGCCCGCTCCAGCGCCGCCCTCTCCGACCGCTCCAGGGCGGGCGTCATGGCCGTGATGCGGGCGAGAGCGCCGAACAGCACGAGCGCGCTCACGGCGAAGGCGAACGCGACGAGGAGCGGCCGGCGGATCACGGGTTCAGCCTGTACCCCTTGCCGCGCACCGTGACCAGGACGTCCCGGCCGCCCAGCTTCTTGCGCAGCCGCGCGATGGTCATATCCACCGAGCGCGTCGCCACCAGGTGCGGCTTCTGCTGCCAGACCCGCGCGAGCAGCTCGTCGCGGGAGACGATGCGGTCCGGGCTCTTCGCGAGATAGCGCAGCACGTCGGCCTCCAGCTTCGAGAGCTCCTCGCAGCCGCCGCTCGCGAGCCGCACCTCGCACAGGTCGAGGTCCACCTCGCCGCCCGCGAGCTGCAGCCGGCGGACCGCCTGCGGCCGATCCGGCGAGCGCCGCAGCACCGCCTCCACCCGGGCGAGCAGCTCGCGGGCGCTGAACGGCTTGACCACGTAGTCGTCGGCGCCCAGCTCCAGCCCGCGCACCCGCTCCTCCTCCGCACCCCGCGCCGTGACCACGATCGCCGGCAGCGCCGGGTCCTCGCGCCGGATGCGCCGCAGCACCTCCAGTCCGTCGCGCCGCGGCAGCACCAGATCGAGCAGCACGAGGTCCAGGCCGCCCGCCGCGGCCAGCTCGCAGGCCGTGACGCCGTCGCCGGCCTCGCGCACCTCGTACCCGGCATAGCGCAGCGCATCCGCCATGCCGCGCCGGATGGAAAGGTCGTCCTCGACCACGAGGATCACGCGCGCCGTCATCTCACCAGCGCTCCGGGATCAGGATAGCTCAGCCGCGGGACGCCGGCGCTCCCGGCGCCGTAAACGTTACGCAGCGGTTACGTTGGGAGACCCGGCGGGCTCTATCGTTCGGCTGTCCGAAAGGAGATCGACATGCGAACCCGAATCGCCATCGTTTCGCTGCTGTTCGCCACCTTGCCCTGCCTGGCGGCAACCCCGGAGGAGCTGCGCGAGGCAGGTCCTTCCGGCATGGAAGCCCTGCTCGCGCAGGGCGGCTCCGGGGAGGCCCTCGACCGGGTCTGCGGCATCCGGGACTGCGCGGAGATCCGCCTCTTCTGGTACACGGACCTGGAGGCGGCGAAAAAGCAGGCGCGCGCCGAGGGCAAGCCGATCCTCTCGCTGCGCCTCCTCGGCCGGCTCGACGAGGAATTCAGTTGCGCGAACAGCCGCTACTTCCGCACCGTCTACTACAGGAACCGGGAGATCAACAGCCTCCTGCGGGAGCGTTTCGTCCTGCACTGGCGCTCGGTGCGGCCGGTGCCGAAGGTGACGATCGACTTCGGCGACGGCAACCGCCTGGAGCGCACGCTCACCGGCAACAGCATCCACTACGTCCTCGACAGCCGCGGGCGCCTGATCGAGGCGCTGCCCGGCCTCTCCGGCCCGGAGACCTTCCTCGCCCTCCTGAAGGATTCGGAACGGGCGGCGGGCGCGGCTGCGCGCCTGAGCGACGCGAACCTCGTCCGCTGGGCGACCGCGCGCCACGTCCGGCAGTTGAACGACCGCGCCGAGCGCTTCCTGGAAGAGATGCGGTCTGTCGTCGCCGAGCCGGAGCCCGAGCCGGAAGCGGAGCCCGTCGTGGCCGAGGAACCAGAGCCCCGCGACGAAGAGGGATTGGAGCCGATCCCCACGGCCCGGGATCCCTGGGCACTCCTGGCGTCCACGCCGGGTGTGCTGACGAACCGGATCTACGTCGGCGGCTTGGAGACCGGCTCCAAGATGGCGGGCGAACAGTCGATCCTGGTCGTGCTCGACATGGTGTCCGATGACAAGCTCCAGGACCTCGCGAAGCTCCGCCGGCCGCGCGTCCATCTCGACGCGGACAGCCGCGCCTTCCTCCTGCGCAAGCACGGCGTCACCGATCCCGCCGAGGCCGAGCGCTTGGTGGATGCCTTCGAGACCACCGTCGCCCTGGACGAGGTGATCAACGAGTACCGCACCGGCCCCGCGATCCTGAAAAAGCTGAGCGATCCCGAGGAGCGAAAGGGGCTGGAGTTGGAAGCGTTGAACGAATGGATCTACAAGGAGGTCTTCCGCGCGCCGCTGTCCGATCCCTGGATGGGCCTGGCGCCGGAGGACGTGTACGTGGCCCTGCCCGCCACGACGCGCACCGCCGCTTCCAAGCCCTGAGCCTCACTGCACGTCGCGGGCGAAATGCCGGACCGCGGCGCCGTCCTCGGGTGATCCCGGAACGATGGCGAGCGCCGCGGACGCGGCCTGCGCGCGGGTGAGCTGCTTGCGGAACACGGCCTCCCGCAGGTAGCGCAGGCGCTGCAGGGTCAAATCGCTCGCGCCGCCGTACTTGTCCATCTGGGACAGGAAAAAATCGAACAATGGCGACGGGATGGAAAGATTATCCGGAGCGTCGCGGCGCGTGTACTCGTAGATGTTCTTCTGCGTCCACGGGTCGAACTTGCGCGTGCCGAAGAGATCGTTCTCCGCCAGGAAGATCTGCGTCGTGGGCACCACCACGCGGACCGTGGGCCGCACCGTCCAGACCGCGACCGTGTGATTGGAATAGGGCCAGAAGAGCCCGACGCCCTTCACTCCCGCGCGCCGGGCGAGGAACGCGAAGAGGGCCGAAAGCTCGTCGCACTCCGCCGTGGCCGTGGGGACCCAGGCCGCGGGGCCGCGCGCGCTCCCCCACTGCTTCCACACATTGTCGGAGCTCGGCTCCAGGTTGGTGATCCTCCAGTGGAGGTTCCACAGGCCCGCGTCGCGCGTGCTTTCGAAGAGCAGCCGCACGACGGCGAAGTCGGACCGGCTGACCTGCTCGGGATTCAGCTTGTTGGCCGCCGTGAACGTCCTGAACCCGAGCTGCATGCCCGTCGTCGCTTCGAGCGCCTTCGCCTTCTCGCGCACCGCCTCGACCAGCCGGGCGAGCGTAGGCTCGGCGCCCGCGGCCTGGACGGCCACGAAGGAGAGCACGAGGGCGGCGCAGCAGCGGACCCGGCGCCGCACGTCAGGCGCCCGGCCAGAGGAAGCGGAACACGAGCCCGGTCACCAGGCCGTAGATCGCGGCATCGAGAAGGCCGCGCAGCGAGTTGGACCAGGGGATCGCCTTCCAGATCGAGTCCTGGAAGTAGCCGAAGCCATAGCCGATGAAGGCGACCGTGCCGGTGATGCGGAGGACGGTCAGAGGGTCGGTGTCGAAGCCGAGCGAGTGGCGCGCCACGTAGCCGGTGACGAAGCTGACCAGGAAACAGAAGAGGAACCACTGCGCCAGGTTCTTCCCCATCTTGGGCACGCCGTTGCGCATCACGGTGATCAGCGCGATGGGGCCCTCCTCGTACTTCTTGAGCATGGCCGGGTCCTTCATCTGGGACATGTCGGCGCAATAGGGGATGACGTAGACGCCGGGCGCCGAGGCGGCCTTGCGCAGGGTATGGCCGATCCCCTCCTCGTCCGAAAGCTGCTTGTAATCGGCCCGGTGGTACTTCAGGACCATGTGGAGGACGGCGCTCACCAGCCAGACCGCGACAGCCGAGACGACCACGGGGAGCCACAAGCTTCCAAAAGGCATGACAGCCTCCTCTCTCCTTGACGGGTTCGGAGACCGATTGTAGCCCAGAAAGGAAACGGGGGAGCTGCTTGCGCGGCTCCCCCGTTCCTTGCTCCTGACACTGCGAAGTAGCCCGTCCTGCGAAGAGGTGTGCTGCCACACAGCCCCCTCTTGGGCAATCCGGACTCTAGCAGGGCCTCGTCAGCCTGTCAAGACCTTGCTGGATTCGGGACGAGCCTCGCTCATCTCGCCGGTGAAGCCCGCCAGGCGGCGCATGGCTTCGAGCTCTTCGTGGAAGCCCGTCACGATCTTTTCGGGGTCCGGGACCAGGCCGGTGTCCGTGCCGACTCCGATGCGCACCCGGCCCGCGTAGCTGCAGATGCTGATGCCGATCCCCACCCTCCCCGCCTGCGGCACCCAGAAGAAGAGGTCCTGGATCGGCCTGCCCGCCAGGTAGAGCACGTCCTTCGGACCCGGCACGTTGGTCATCACGGCCGTGGCCTTGGTCGCGAAGATGCTGACCACCAGGTCCTGGACCATGCGCGGCACGATCCCCAGGGTATCGAGGATGCGGAAGACCACCACCGGCTCCAGCGAGCGCTTGAGCGAGCTCGAGCGGCGCTTCAGCTCCGCCAGCCGCTTGGCCGGATCGGCGATCCCCACCGGCAGCGACAGGAAGATGAGCCCGAACTGGTTGCCGAGCTGGTCCATGCGCTCCATGGTCCGGAGGTTGACCGGCATGGCTGCCCGGAAGTTGAGGTCGTGACCCGGCAGCGGGCCGCCGTTCTGCATCAGGTAGCGGCGCAGGCCACCCGTCATGGCAGAGAGGAGAACGTCGTTGATGGTTCCGCCCAGGGCCTTGCTCACCGCCTTGACCTCGGCCAGGGGGAGGGCCTCGGACCAGGACACGGACTTGGCCACTCCCAGCGGTCCCTTGAAGGCGGTGCGGGGGTCCGGCCGGCGGAAGACCAACCTGCCCAGCGCGCCCGTGGCCGCCGGTCCCTTGACCCAGCCCTTCACCTTGCGGAATGCCTCCGCGGGGTGAAGCATCAGCTTCATGCCTTCGGGCATGATCTCTTCCGCGAGGCACCGGATGGTGTCCAGGTCCAGGTGCTCCTCGTTGTGCCGCTCCTGCTCCTGCCGCGTGTACAGGCTGAGGAACGGGTTGCGGGCGCCGGACTCGGCCTGGGATGTGCGGTCGGTCATCGAGAGCAGCACGAGCATGAGGGCCACGCCGTCGCCCATGCAGTGATGGAGCTTGGCCATGACGACGGTGCCGCCGCGGAAGTTCTGGATGACCTGGAAGCTCCACATCGGGTGGGCCGGATCGAACTGCTGCGAGATGAGCCTCTCGACCACCTCGCGCAGCTCCGCATCCCCGCCAGGGTCCGGAAGCGCGAGGCTGCCGACATGGTTGGCGATATCGAAGTCGGGATCGGGCTCCCAGTAGGGCTTCCCCCGCTTGGGCACCACGACGCGGTTGCGGAAGCGCGGAATGGCGAGCAGGCGCTGCTCGATGATCTCCCGGATGCTCTCGAACGTCACCGGCTGGTCGAGGACGAGAACCCCGTTGATGTGCATCAGGTTCGTGGGATCGTCCATCCGCAGCCAAGCGAAATCGACGCTGGAGAGCGGCTCCCTGGCCGGGGGGGTGGAGGTAGAGGTCATGGCGAGAAGTCTACACCCGCGGGAGGGTGAGGGGCCCCAGGGTTTGAGCGTCAGGGTTTGGTGATCGTGTAACTGTCCGCCAAGCTTCCTCCAGACGAGGGGTGGAAAGCGAACGACACCGCGGTCGGCGTGACGATGAACTTGCCGAAGCCATAGGTCGTGTTGTCCGACCTGGCGAAGTACTTGTACTCCAAGTCCATCGTGTTGAGTGTCCGCAGCTTCCGGCCACCGGTTCCAATCACGTGAATGATGGTTCCCGCGCCTTTGACAAGCGTGTCGTCGCTGTCAGCTTCACAGGCCTGGTTGAATTGGTTCGGTACGAGCACTGGACATGTCTGGGGCACTGTCGACAACTGTTTCGATCTCTCGTATCCGTGTTCATGGCCCTGCAGGATGACGTCGACCTTCTTGTCCAGCAGCATGGTCATGAACGTGTTGCCTGGGTCCGTGCTGATCTCGTTGGCCTTCTCCATCACGCTAATGTAGTTCTTGTGCATGGCGA
>JBJMGZ010000111.1:0-3958 GCA_045807605.1 Thermoanaerobaculia bacterium
AGGGTCTGGGCGAAGGCGGGAAAGGACGTCAAGGACAGCAGGGACAGCAAGGACAAGGTCTTCCTCATCATGGTTTGGAGTATACGGCGAGCTGCTCGCGCAGCCAGCCGTTGCAGTCGTCGATCATCCAGAGCCCCGAGCCGCGGCGCCGGTTCTCCGGCCGGTGCAGCTCGAGCACGTCCCACTCTTCCGCCCGCGGCATGTCGCGAAGCCGGTTGACGAGCGTCGCGCGGCAGGGGTCCGGGCCCGGGGAGGTCCGGGACTGCTTCCAGAAGAGGGTGCGGATGAAGAGCCGGGCTTCCCGATAGCCGTCGTCGCGCCCGCGGGGTAGGTCGAAGTGGGGACCGGGGACCACCACGATCTCGGGGTCCCGGCTGGCGATCTCCCAGAGCCGTCCGGTGAGGCCGCGGTACCGGGCCTCCACGGGCCACACCTCCCCGGCCGGAATCCGCCACGCCAGCGCCAGGACGCAGGCTGCCAGGAGCGCCGCCCGCACCGCCCTCCGCTCCGAGACCGCCTGCGCGCTCACCGCCACGAGGAGCGCGATCCCGGGATAGCTCAGGTAGGCGTACCAGGGGAGCTTGCCGGCCGAGGCCGTGGCCAGGACCGGCGCCGCCAGCGCCCAGACGGCGAGGCAGGCCATATCGGCGGCATGCTGGCGCGACGGGCGCCAGCCTCTCCTGAACGCAAGCGCTCCGGCTGCGATCGGCAACAGCAACAGCGGGCCGAAGTCGCGCGCCGTGGTCCGCAGGTAATAGCCCGGCCCCGCGGTCTTGCCCACCTGCCCCTCGATCCGCTTCGCGTACTGCTGCACCAGGAGCGTCTTGACCACCTGGCGCGGCGAGCTGTCGGCGCTGAGCACGCCGAGCCAGAGGAACCAGGCCGCCGTCCAGACGCCGGCGGCGAGCGCCAGCGTCACGAGGAGCCGCGGCGTGCCCCGGCCGGCCCGGCGCGCGGGCAGCTCCGTGGCGAGCAGGTAGACCACGAACACGGCCAGGGCGAACGGCGACTTGACCCAGGCGGTCGCTCCCACCAGCGCCACCAGGCCGGCGAGCATCCAGGGCCGGCGGCGCCGGCGCCAGGCTTCGAGCGCGACGATCGCGGAGGTGACGAGCAGGATCTCCAGCGCGTCGGGAGTGGCGCTGCGGAGGCCGTGCAGCACCAGGGGACCGGGGGCGAGCAGGAAGGCCAGCGCGGCGAGGATCCCTACTCCCTCGCCGAAGGCGGCCGCGCCGAAGAGGTAGAGCACGGCCGCGGTCGCGGCGGCAGCCAGCACGCTCGGCAGCCGGGCCGCGAACGGGCTCGGACCCAGGGCTTCGAAGGACAGCCGCATCATCCACAGGGCGAGCGGCGGCTTGTTGAAGAACAGCGCGCCGTTGCCGTACACGGGGAACACGGTGCCCTGGACCATCGACTCCAGGACGCCGCTCATGTAGGTGATCTCGTCCGTGTGCAGCGGCGGATGGGACAGCCGGATCGAGAGCGCCGCAACGGCCACGATAGCCAGGAGGACGGCGGTGGCGAGCCGGCGGCGCGGGATCACAGGCCCTCGATCCGTCCCCGGAGCGCCCGCAGCTCTCCGGCGAGGGAACGGATCGCCTCCGCCCGGTCCTGGCTTTTGGACAGCTTGAGGTTGACGCGGGCGGCGTACAGCGCGGATTCGCCGGCCGCGAGCGCTCCCCAGGCTGCCGCGACCGACTCGCCGCGGGCGTTCCGGAACCCGGTCTCGTAGAGGTCGAGCGCCAGGAGCGCGAGCCCGGCGCAATCCCTCGCGATCGCCAGGGGGATTTCGATCGCACGCGAAAGATCCCCGTCCGCCCTGCTTTTCCAATACTGGCCGAACGCCTCGGCATCCTCATCTACGGCCTTGCGCAGGCGCTCGCTCCTCTCACGCGCCTCGGTCAGCGGTCCTTCTGCCCGCGAGTACCTGGCCACGGCCTGGATCAGGCTGCCGGCGAGCGCCCCCTGGAGGGCAGCGGCGCTGCCGGCGCCGGGCACGGTCTTGCCCGCCGCGAACAGGTCGAGGAGCTCTCCGGCCGGACGGTCCAGGAACGACATCTCAGAGTTGTCCTCAGAAGAGGCCGACCACCCTGCCGTCGTCGCCGATGTCGATCTTCTGGGCCGCGGGCGTCTTGGGCAGGCCCGGCATGGTCATGATGTCGCCGCAGATCATCACCACGAACTCGGCGCCCGCGGACAGGCGCACCTCGCGCACGTTGATCGTGTGGCCGGTGGGCGCGCCGCGCAGTTGCGCGTCGGTCGAGAACGAATATTGCGTCTTCGCCACGCACACGGGGAAGTGCCCGTAGCCGTCCGCCTGCAACCGATCGATCTGCTCGCGGACCTTGGCATCCGCGTTGACGTGCGCGGCGCGATAGATCTTCCTGGAAATCTTTTCGATCTTCTCCCAGAGAGGATCGCTATCCTGGTAGACGAACTGGAAACTGGACGGCTGCTCGCAGAGCTCGACCACGGCCCTGGCAAGATCCAGCGCGCCCTTGCCGCCCTCGGCCCAATGCGACGCCTGGACGGCGGGCACGCCGATCTCGCGCATCCGCGATTCGATCAGTGCCAGCTCCGCGGGAGTGTCGGAGGTAAAGCGATTGATCGCAACCACGCACGCGAGGCCATAATGCTGCTGTACGTTCTCGACATGGCGCTCCAGGTTGGCGAGGCCCTTCTCCAGCGCCCCGAGATCCTCGCGGGTGATGGTTTTGAGGTCCGCGCCGCCGTGATACTTGAGAGCGCGGACCGTGGCCACGACCACGGCCGCCGCCGGCTTCAATCCCGCCTTGCGGCATTTGATGTCGACGAACTTCTCGGCCCCCAGATCGGCGCCGAAGCCGGCCTCGGTGACCACGTAGTCCGCGAGCTTGAGCGCGGTGCGCGTGGCGATCACCGAGTTGCAGCCATGGGCGATGTTGGCGAACGGACCGCCGTGGACGAACGCCGGGTTGTTTTCGAGCGTCTGCACCAGGTTGGGCTTGATCGCATCCTTGAGCAGGACGGCCATGGCGCCCTGGTCTCCGAGGTCGCGGGCCGTGATCGGCTTGCGTTCGCGGGTCGAGGCCACGACGATGTTGCCCAGGCGCTCCTTCAGGTCGCGGAGCGAGGTCGAGAGGCAGAGGATCGCCATGATCTCGGAGGCCGCGATGATGTCGAAGCCGTCCAGCCGCGGGAAGCCGTTGCCGGGGCCGCCGAGGCCGACCGTGATCTCGCGCAGCGCCCGGTCGTTCATGTCCATGACCCGGCGCCAGGTGATGCGCCGCACGTCCACCGCGGGCTCGTGCCCCCAATGGACATGGTTGTCGAGCAACGCGGACAACAGGTTGTTGGCGAGGGCGATGGCGTTGAAGTCGCCGGTGAAGTGGAGGTTGATGTCCTCCATGGGCACGACCTGCGCGTAGCCGCCGCCCGCGGCGCCGCCCTTCATGCCGAACACCGGGCCCAGCGCGGGTTCGCGCAGGCAGATCATCGCCCGGTGACCGATCCGGTTCAGCGCGTCCCCGAGACCGACCGTGGTGGTGGTCTTGCCCTCACCGGCCGGGGTGGGCGATACCGCGGTGACGAGGACCACCTTGCCGTCGGGGCGGTCTCGCAGCCCCGCCAGGAACGGCAGCGACACCTTTGCCTTGTAACGGCCGTACGGCTCGAGGTGTTCGTCCGCGATGCCGAGCTTCTCGGCGACCTGGCCGATGGGCAGCATCCGCGCAGCCTGAGCGATCTCGATGTTGCTGTGGCCCATGCTCCCCCTCGGCGCGACGCCGTCGTCCGCCCACGGGTCAGCCTATGCCCGGGGCCGCGCCGGACCCGAGAGCGCGACAGGGCTGTCGGCATGGAGCGGCACAGCCCTCAGCCCGCGGCGATGACCTCGAGCACGGCCCGGCCGTAGGCTTCGCGCTTCTTTGCACCGATACCGGTGACGCCGTCGAGATCCGCGAGCGATGCGGGCCGGTGC
>JBJMGZ010000112.1:0-2696 GCA_045807605.1 Thermoanaerobaculia bacterium
GCGGTGTAGCCCTCGCCGCGCAGCCGGTTCAGGTGATCCAGCGCGGCGTAGGCCGGCAGCTTCCTCGCGAGGTAGACATACCGCTCCCCGGCCGTGGCCGGCAGCGGCCCCTCCCGCCCGATCCGGTAGACGCCATAGGCCCATCCCGGCAGGAAGAGGACGAGGGCGAAGGCCGGCAGCGCCCATGGGCGCAGGCGCCAGCGCGACAGGGTCAGGCCGAGCGCCACGCTCACCAGGGGGAGGAGGGCGGTCATGTAGCGGGAGTCCGGCGGCAGGATCAGGAAGAGGAAGGAATAGGCCAGGGCGATCCCCAGGATCCGCCGGACGCGCCGGTCCCGCGCGAGCCCGTAGGCGAGCAGCGGCAGGCTGAACAGGTAGGCGGGAGAGTACGGCGGCTGGCTACCCACGGCGCCGCGGTCGAGGAGCACATCCCAGGGGAACCTCGCGTAGGCGGCGGCCCGCTGCGCCAGGCTCCCGCTCACGGCCGGGTCCGGAACCCACGCGTTCGGGCCGAAGACCTGGGGGTAGAACGGGAACAGCGGGTTGCCCGTGCAGGAGAGGATGCGGCCGTACCAGGGGGCGAGCACGGCCAGGACCACGGCCGAGGCCACGATCAGGCCGCGCAGCCGATGCTCGCGGACGGCGGCCGGCAGCAGGGCGGCGAGCACCGCCCCGGCGAAGAAGAGCCCGAGGTACTTCGTTCCCGCCGCCGACCCCGCGAAGACGGCCATGAGGACCAGCCAGGACCGGGCCCGCGTCTCGCGCCAGCGCTCCAGGGCATGGATGGCCGCGGCGGCGAACAGGGTCAGGACCGGCTCGACGTAGGCCGTGCCGGCGAGGTGGACCACGATGGGATTGCCGAGGAACGCGGCGGCCGCCACCCAGCCGCTCCTCCGCCCGACCCAGGCGATCAGGAGCGTCGCCGTGGTCAGGGTGGCGAGGAGCTGGACCAGGTGGGTCGCCACGTCGCCGGCCAGGATCAGCATGCCGGCGAAGAGCAGCTCGGCGAGCTGCGGGAAGACGGGATAGCGCAGCTCGGGCAGGAACGGGAGAGCTCCCGTGCGGGCAAAGCCGCGCGCAAAGGGGAGGTGATACAGGGTCTCGTCGAAGCCGGTCGGCGGATAGAGCGCGAGGACGAAGAGGGGCGCCAGGGCCAGGGCCAGCCACAGAGCCTTCTTCCAATTCCAGACGCCGAGCGCCTCCCGCCAGACGGGAAGGCCCAGCAGGTGGATGGCCACGAGCGCCGCGATCAGCGGCCCGCGCGCGAGGAGCCGCAGCGAGCCCAGGACGAAGCCGAGGTGGGCCAGGAGAGAGAGCCCGAGGGCCGTGCACACCGCGAGCCTCTCCAGGCCGGCGCTTGCGAGCCATCTCCGGGTCGCCAGGCGGCCGGCGACGTAGGCCGTGGCCGCCAGAAGGCCGAGCGCCAGCAGGTGAAAGCCGACGAATGCCGCGGTCACGGGGACAGCTCGTAGACCTCGGCCTTGCCATCCGAGTAGATCCTGTGGAAGCGGCGGCGCCAGGCAGGCCTGTCAGGCAGGGGCGGGTTCCGGTCCCGCGGGAGCAGGAGATACCCGGCGCCGAGGTCCCGCAGGCGGCGATGGAACGCCTCGGGATCTCTCCTCGTGGGCAGGACCCGCCGGTAGCTTGCCGGGCCGTTCCAATCCCCCAGCAGGGTCCCGTCCGCGTGATAGACCATGTTCTCGGCGAAGAGCCCGTAGGCGACGTAGTGGCTTCCCCGCAGGCCGTCGAGGTGCTGCACGGCGGCATAGGCCGGCAGCTCCTTGCGCAGGTAGGCCTCGCGCTCCCCCGGGCTCGCCGGCAGCGGCCCCTCGCGGTGAATCCCGTAGAGAGCGTAAAGCCAGCCCGGCAGGAAGAGGAGGGCCGCGACGGCCGGGAGCATCCGCAGGCGCCACCTCGTCAGGCTCACCGCCAGCGCCAGGCTGACCAGCGGCAGGACGACAGCCAGGTAGCGGGAGTCCGGCGGCAGGATCGGGAACAGCAGGGAGTACCCCAGGGCGAATCCGAGGAACCTCCGGACCCGCGGATCGCGGACGAACCCCACGGCGAGCAGGGGCGCCGCCAGCAGGTAGGCCGGCGAGTACGGCGGCTGCCAGCCCACGGACCGGCGGTCGAAGAGCACGGCCCACGGGATGCGGAGGTACTCGACCACGCGCACCTCCAGGGTCCGGGACGGCCCCGACTGCGGGTCCCAGAGGCCCGATCCGAAGACTTCCGGGTAGAAGGGGAACAGCGGGTTGCCCGTGTAGGAGAGGATGCGGCCGTAGGTGGGCGCGAGAACGGCCAGGGCCACGGCCGCGGCGATCGCCAGATCGCGCCACCGGCGACCGCGCACCGCGGCCGGCAGGGCGGCGAGGAACACGGCCCCGACGAAGAACAGGCCCAGGTACTTGACGCCCGCGGCCGAGCCCGCGAAGAGCGCGGCGAGCGCGAGCCAGGCAGTCTCCTGCGAGTCGCGCCAGCGCTCCAGGGCGTACACCGCCGCGGTGATGAACAGGGTCAGCAGCGGCTCCACGTAGGCCGTGCCCGCGAGGTAGACCACGATCGGATTGCCCAGGAAGGCGGCTGCGGCCAGCCAGCCAGCGGCCGGCGAAAAGGATCTCCGCCCCCACTCGATCAGCAGGAGGGCGGTGACCAGAGCCGCCAGGAGCTGGACCAGGTGGGTGGAGACGTCGCCG